>JBIIOB010000368.1:0-3141 GCA_044337125.1 Bacteroidia bacterium | reverse complement strand
TTCAACACAATTCCAAAAGCATGTATGGTTAGCAAAGATGTTTTAAACTTTGTATCAAACCCCGCAACATCTAACCAAGGATCACTTTCTGCAAAACCATTCAATTGTGCATCTTTTAAAACATCCGAATAATCTTTATTTTCCAACTCCATACGTGTAAGAATATAATTACAAGTACCGTTCAGAATTCCTTTTACACTACTCAATAATTCGTTATCATAATACTCTTCTAGATTTCGAATAATAGGAATACTTCCCCCTGCTGAACCTTCGTATAACAATGCAACATTGTTCTTTATTTGTAAATTGTATAATTCAGTGAAATTTTCGGCCAACATTTTTTTATTAGCCGTAACCACATTAACCCCATTGCCCAATGCTTCTTTAACAATTGAAAATGCCTCGTTTGCATTATCTATCAACTCTACAATTACATTGTGATTTCCTTGCTTCAAAATTTCGTTTTTATCATACGAAAAATAACGAGCATCAATTTTTCGCTTTTTATTTTTATCCTTAACGCATATTTTGTCAATATTCGCTTTTAAGCCCTCAGAGTGATTTAACACATCGTACAATCCTTGACCAACGCATCCAAAACCAAACAATCCAATAGAGATATCTTTATTTCCCATAATCTATTTTTTAATATTTTTTAAATTTCCTTTATAAGTGTAAACCACATTCGGTTTTTGATTTATTTACCCATCGCCCACTTCTACCCTTACCGGCTACTGTACAATGAAAACAACCTACTGAGCTAAAACCAGCTTTTAGCAATGGATGCTCTGGCAAATTATTATTCTTTATATAATCAAACGCATCTTCTTCTTTCAAATCAACCAATGGATAAAACTTTAGTATTCCTTCTTTCTCCTCAAAAACTTTTAAAGTACCTCGATAATTATTTTGGGAAGACATTAATCCAGATACCCAAACCTGAAAATTGGGTTTAATTTTATCTAGAGGTTCCACTTTATTAATGGAACAACACAAATCAGGATCGGAATTCCAAGTTTTATCTTCTTTAGTAAATTTATTTTTCCATTCTTCAGGTTTAATATCAATCACATTTAAATTTAAAAGTGATGTCAGTTTGTTTTTATAATCTAAGGTCTCATTAAAATGGTACGTTGTATCTAAAAAATAGATTTGTTGTTCGGGCTTTACAGAGTGAAATAAATGCAATAAAAAAGCAGCTGTAGTGCCAAATGAAGATGTGAACAAAACTCTATCAAAATCTTTATAAAGTTCTATTATTCTTTCCTTAGGACTAAGCAGACTATATCTTTTATTTAACTCTTCTAACTGCATTAAAACAAACTCGTTATTATATTCCGCAAACTTACGATAATTACTACAATTCCCACAGTTATCAAGCCTGCTCTTACAGGAATTTTAGAAGTAAAATAAGCCGCAATGGGTGCTGCAATTGTTCCTCCAATAATTAAACCTATAATAATACTCCAATGCTGTAAACCAATAATGGTAAAAAATGTAACCGAACTAGCCAGTGTGATAAAAAATTCAGCCAAGTTTACAGAGCCAATTGTATAACGAACATCTCTGCCTCTTGCAATTAATGTGGAGGATACAATTGGGCCCCAACCACCACCACCAATAGAATCCAGAAATGCTCCAAAAAAGGCAAGTATTCCAATTCGTTTTATTTTCTTCTTTTCATTTAATTTTCGAATTGCTTTAATAATAATTATAATTCCAAGAACCAATGTATAAATGGAAACAATTGGCTTAATGTACCCACTGTAATTTTCAGCAGAGGATAAAATATAGGCCCCAATGATGGCTCCAATTACGCCAGGAATTAATAAACTCTTAAACAACTTGGTATTAACATTTTTAAATTTTAAATGACTTAAACCTGATGCACCTGTGGTAAATATTTCAGAAGCATGTACACTTGCGCTTGCTGCAGCAGGTGTTACGCCAAATGATAGCAAAAAGGTGGTTGCTGATAATCCATAAGCCATTCCTAAGGAACCATCAACCATTTGAGCTACAAATCCTCCAGCAATAAAAATCAAAACTGTGGAATCAATTTGGCCAACTAAATCACCTGCATAACCCCCTATTTCAGAAAGTGGTAAATATGAAAATAAAATATGACCAACAATCATCAATGCAATGGAAGCCAAAGCATAAATTGACCAAAATTTAATTAGTTCTTTTTTTGACCTTTTTTTTGTTTGAACAAGATGAGGTTGCAATGAAGAGATATTTTGGCTGCTCGTCAAAATAGCTGTTGCCTCGTTCAAGCGTTTTACTTTTTCAGCAAAATCCCCTTTCAATTGATTTCTAAATTTATTTAAGCTATCAATTGTAATTTGTGTGTCTTCGGGCAATGCATCGTTAAATACTTCCTTTAAACGCTTCGCAAGTGTGGGCGATTTTCCATTTGTAGAAATGGCAATTTTTAAATCTCCTTTTTGTACAATTGAACCTAAATAAAAGTCACATAAATCAGGTGTATCCGCTACATTGATTAAAATTTTTCGTTTTGTAGCCTCTGCCCTTATTAGCTCACTAATTGATCTATCACCAGTTGCTGCAATCACCAGATCTTTCTTATCTAAATCATTAACTTCAAATGACTTTTCTAATAATGTAATGGTTGAAATCTGTTCAACTAATGTTTTTATTTCAGGAGAAATAACCCTTGCAACAATTGTAATTCTTGTTGCCGGGCTATTGTTCAACAATGCTGTTACCTTCTCTAATCCGATAAGTCCTCCACCAACAACTAGTACATGTAATTGCTCTAACTTCAGAAACACAGGAAACAGATGATTTTGCGAATCTGTCTTTGTATTATCATTGATTTTTTTCATGTATTTGTATGTTATGAAATAAACTTAAACTAATTACATTCGTCTGTTCAAATGAATCTTTTTTATTCTTAACTAGAAATATATCTGTATAAGATAACATTGCACTGAACAAATCATTCTGTTTATATCCAATCCCTATGCTTGCTCTATTTTGGTCAAAACTATTATAGACAACCTCTTTCCCCGAATTAAACATAATTTCATCAGAAATAGCAATATACCAAGTTCTATCATTCAGGCTTTCATGATTGAGAGGCACCTGCAGTTGTAACATATATCTATACCTATTTGT
>JBIIOB010000369.1:0-3141 GCA_044337125.1 Bacteroidia bacterium | reverse complement strand
AGCAAAATGGAATATGCAAGTTGAATCAAACTTTATCAAAGCTGTAATACAGCAGGATGCTGCTGCAACTAGCAATAGTGATCTTATTCAATTTTTAGACAATCTCTCTTATGTCGAAATCGACCCTCATAATCATTTAGACACAATTGCCTCCATGAATCCGAACTATAATCCATATAACTATGCCGACCTTGCGCATCTACTTGATTCATGTGGACTAAGCACACGAACGAATGTAGGCGGATTTACATATTTGAATACCGATTGGACTACTTCTGACGAAAACTGGACATTATGGAAAAATGGTTTACAAGGAAGATCATTTCCATGGTATACTTGGACGCCAACTATGTTGTGGGGTGGAGGAACTGGCAATCATACAAATGATCCAATGCCTTTAGGCGTTTGGCATCCAGCAGGAGCTACCGCTCTGTCATTTTTAAACAATTCCCCTACAAATTTATTAGATATGGGGAATGGCTGCAATTGGTTATTATCCGATTCTACAGATGTCCCTGCCCTAATTGCAGAAATAGGTTCCTATATTGCTACATTTAATTCAACTTCAGCAAGTACTAATACATTTTATACTGCAAGTGTTATGTTCAACTTTAGGAACATTCTTGCTACTAATACGGTAAATAAAATCAGTGAATTCTTAAGAGGAATGAAACCATATGTAACAAACAATCAAGTTATTTGGGAAACTCTTTCTGAAAAAAGAACCGCTTGGTTATCAACCCACAACAACAGTACGGATAATTTTATTAAAAAGTGCAGTGATATTGTTTTGGGAATAAATGATGAAATGGAAAATAATTTTATTTCTTTTTATCCAAATCCAACAAATCAATCGATTACAATTGAATCAAAAGATGATATAAAGAACATACAAATTTATAATTTAACTGGATCAATCGTATTAAATGAAAATAGTAGCAATGATACAACTAAAACATTAAATTTACAGTCAATCAAAAATGGAGTATATTTTTTACAAATTACAACTTCAAAAAACAGAACAACTAAAAAAATTATAGTTAATCATTGATGAACTCAAAACTAAATAGTTTCAAAAGCGGAATAACATTCATTATTTCGTTTTTGTTTTTGCAGAACATTTCAGCGAAAAATGAATTAAAGGAAGGCATTTGGAGAGCTGTACTAAAACTGAGTGATTCAACAGAACTACCTTTCAATTTCGAAGTAAAAGGAAAAACATTGCAAATTATCAATGCTGATGAACGAATAAAAGTTGACGAACTTATATTTACTTCTGATTCTGTCTTTATCCGAATGCCTGTATTCGATTCTGAGTTTAAATGCAAATTAATTGGAGACACTTTACTTACAGGTAATTGGATTAATCATGCAAGAAAAACTAAAAACATAATTCCTTTTAAAGCTGAATTTGGTAAAGAATACCGAATATTTAAAAATCCTGCTCATGCATGGGGTTTCAAGGGTAAATATCATGTTATTTTTAGCCCAGGAACTAAAGATCAATACAATGCAGTTGGGCAATTTCAAACACAAATGGAAAAAGGATTCATGAAAGTAACAGGGACATTTCTTACTGAAACTGGTGACTACCGCTACCTCGAAGGAGCTGCAAATGGTTACAACACTACTGTCACCTGCTTTGATGGTTCTCATGCATTTTTATTTAAATTTAAAGGAATAAAAGATACTATAAGAGGAGTGTTTTATTCTGGTTCTCATTTTTCTGAGCCATTTTATATGATAAAAAATGATTCAGCAAAATTGAGTGATCCTAATTCCTTGACCTATTTAAAACCTGGATTTAGTAATATAAACTTCAGTTTTAAAAACACTGAAGGACAAACTATTTCCCTATCAGATGCTAAATACAAAAACAAAGTTGTAATTGTACAATTGATGGGAACTTGGTGTCCAAACTGCATGGACGAAACAAAATTTCTTGCCCCATTCTATGAAAAATACAAATCAAGGGGATTAGAAGTTATAGCACTAGCTTTTGAACGAACAGATGATTTTAATAAAGCTGCGAGTAATGTTCAACGTTCGAAAACTCGTTTCAAGGCTAATTACGACTTTCTCATTACAATGAAAAACGGCAAAGACCAAGCATCAGAAGCACTACCCATGCTTAATAATGTAATGGCATTTCCAACAACCATTTACATCGATAAAAAAGGAATTGTACGTAAAATTTATACTGGATTTAGCGGCCCTGCAACAGGAGATGCCCATACCAAGTTTGTTGAACAAACAACTTTGTTTGTCGAGAAATTATTAAACGAATGATATTAGACTGCGAACAATCATAAATTAAATGCAAAAAATAAATTTACTTTGCATTGTTAAACTAAAACCCTAAAAATTCAAATGAAAAAACTATTATTCGCTGCAAGCATCAGTACTCTTTTATTGTCTGCTTGTGGAAATCACCAGGAAGAACCAAAAACTGAAGCATCTACTATTGATACTGCCTTAATGTACTTTGGAGACAGCATTACCACAGAAGGCGCAGTAGCTGCTGACCAACTTATGACACAAATAGCTGGAAAGGATTCCATGCAAGTTAAATTAACAGGAACTATTGCAGAAGTTTGCCAGAAAAAAGGATGTTGGATGAATATCAATATCGGAAATGATAAATCTATGAAGGTCCGTTTTAAAGATTATGCGTTCTTTATGCCGAAGGATGCAGCTGGTAAAACAGTTTTTGTAGAAGGTTGGGCGTATAATGATACCATACCTGTAAATGAACTACAACATTATGCCGAAGATGCTGGGCAATCAAAAGAAGAAATTGCAAAAATCACTGAACCTGAAATCAGTATCTCATTCGAAGCAAATGGTGTTATCATTAAAAAATAAGTTTGTTGTTTTAGGTTTTCTATTTGCCATCATATTATCGTTGGCTAATTGCTCTAACAACGAACCTAAACAAGAAACCACAAAAACAGATTCAAGTAGTTGTGCAAAACCTAAACCACTAAATCCAAATGGAGATAGTGAATTGGCCTTGCTTATGCGGAAAATGATGAATACGTCACAGAGTTTGAAGGAAATGGTGAAACAAGGTAATTTACCAAAAGAATTTCCTGAAGAATTTCTTACTATTCATACCGCAAAACCTACTGACTCTGAAAC
>JBIIOB010000367.1:0-3153 GCA_044337125.1 Bacteroidia bacterium | reverse complement strand
AAAGTAGGGTAGGAGTAATTAATTTCTGTAATCAGCTCGCAAATATAGGCGCCAAAATCAACATCATTAAAACTATCGTTTTTATAAAGTTTATCATGAATAAGTGCCATGGACTTTACCCTGTTTTTACTTTCTAATAAAATATCCTTGGCATCCTCATTTTCAATGGTGCTAATTTGTAAGTTGAATAAACTTGCAATAATGGATAAATTGTTTTTTACCCGATGATGAATTTCAGCTAAAAGAATTTCTTTTTCAATAAGTGCTTGTTTAATTATTTTTTCAGTTTCCTTTCGCTCGTTAATTTGTTGTTCATATAAATCGTGTTGGCGTTTGTTGTTCGATAGGGTCAGGAAAACAAACAATCCAATGGATGTTATACTAAATGGTAAATTAAACATAAACATATTGTAGCGGTCTTCATCTGTTATAAAATCGCTTTTAAATAGCTGATGGCGTGTAAGTACATTTATCGTGAGTAAAATAATGGGGATTGTAAAGTGAAGGGCAATTGCTTTTTTTTCGCTGCTTTCAAATATAAATGCAATGGCAAGTGCTAATGGGAAATAGTAAAGAAAGGTTCCGGATGCTATCCCCGAATAAGAATCAAAATAAAAAATAGCAATACTTATTGATATTAATATAAAGGAGGATGCAACTGCATGATGTCCTTTTTTGTTTAGCCAAAAACCAAACAAACAAACAAATGTATAAAGCTCAATAATAACAGCAGAAAACGTATCGCCTAAAATAAAATTATTTATACCACTAAATAAAAAAATGATTAATGCTACCATACAATACTGATTGGTAAGCATAATTCTCTTTTTCTGAACTTCGTTATAATGAGGTTGAATTCCGATGCTCGAAATTTTATTCCAGCTAGTAAATACCATTTTTAAAATTTAGGAAGTAAACTTACTAAAAATAGTGGATAAAAATTTTTCAAAAATTTAGCTATTCTGCCTTTTGAGTTTTACATTTATGCAATTAATAGCAATGCTTTGAAAATTACATTTTTAGGAACCGGAACATCTCAAGGAGTACCCATTATTGCCTGCCCTTGCGCTATCTGTAAATCCACAGATAACCGAGATAAACGCTTGCGTTCATCTGTTTGGATTGAAGTGGATGGAAGAAGTTTTGTGATTGATACAGGTCCCGATTTCAGACAGCAAATGCTTCGTGAGGAGGTAAAAAACGTAGATGCCATTATTTTCACACACGAGCATAAGGATCATACCGCTGGTTTTGATGATATACGAGCATTCAATTTTGTAAATCAAAAGAAAATGGATGTGTATGCTTCTGAAAATGTTCAAGCTGCTATTCGAAGAGAGTTTGCCTATATATTCAGCGATTTTAAATATCCTGGAATTCCTGAAATTAACCTTCATTTACTAGAGAACAAATCCACAATTATTCATGGTATACCTGTAATGCCCATTCAAGTGATGCATTATAAATTGCCGGTATTTGGATTTCGTATTGGAGATTTTACTTATATCACCGATGCAAACTTTATTTCGGAGGAAGAAAAAGAAAAAATTAAGGGTTCCAAAGTTTTAGTTTTGAATGCATTGAGACGCGAACCTCATATCTCTCATTTCACACTAAATGAAGCCATTCGATTGGTGGAGGAATTGAAGCCCGATGTGGCCTATTTTACGCATATTAGCCATCAACTGGGTTTGCACGAGCAAGTTCAGCAGGAATTGCCTACCAACATTCAGTTAGCATACGATGGCTTAAAAATTGAGCTCTGAAACCAAATAATTACTTAAAATTTGTCTTGACTTTTTCCTGTTTTTTTCTTTTCTTTACTTATAATCTCTAATCTAAACCCTATAATAAAATGCTACTAAAAAAATGTTCATTAGCAATTGGCTTGATGCTTATGGCTAACATTGGATTTTCATCAGAAGGTGGTGTCATTTCCAATGCAAATAAAAATGATGTTCGTTACATCAAAAACACAAAACGACTGCCTGATTTAATGTATCAGCAGCAATTACGTGAACGTAGTTCATGGAAAAATTTTGTTGCCAGCAATGGAACATGGTATGTTGTATTTAACGAAGAAAATGCAAAACCTCATCGTGCTTTTGGTAAACCAATCAATGTGTTTGGTATGACACCAGAAGCAAAAGCTATGAATTTTATCAATTCCAAGTTAAGTGCTTTTAATATTCCTGTTACTGATTTGGTGTATTCTAATACTGGTACATCTGAAAGTTATCAATACGTTCATTATTACCAAAAATACCAAGGTTTAAAAGTGTTGAATAGTGATATGTATGTGAAGTTAACACAAGCAGGTGAAGTGGTTACTTTTGGTTGCGATGTGTTTAACGACATTTCTATTTCTACAAATGCTACTATTTCACCAAGTGCTGCTATTCAATTTGCAAAAACAGGAATTGTTGACCAAGTAACAACTACTTCCGTTAATAACCAATTGTTTGTATTGCCAATTCCGGAGTTCAAACAAAACATTTATAAATTGGTGTATGAAGTAACTATTGAAACACTTGACAATACCAATGTGCCTGCAAAATATTTGACATTGGTAGATGCTACAACTGGAGAAATTATTTCTCGTACCAACAAAGTGTTGCATTTTGATCCAACACCTGCGCCAGCGCCTACACCAGCGGCAAATACTGATATTACAATTACAGGAACAGTTTATCCAACACACCCCTACAATCCAACTGCGGCTGTGCCATTGACAAATTTAAAAGCAATTGAAGGTGTAACAACCTATAATACAGATGCAAGCGGTTATATTGGATTAACAAATACAGCATCAACTTCAGTTACGTTTTCATTGGAAGGTTCATGGTCGAAAGTTGTTACTGGAAGTACAACTCCAACGTATGTTGCAACAGTAAACCCAGGGACCAACACACTTACTTTCGATGCCAATGCTAACATCAGAGAACTTTCTGCATACTATCATGTAAACATTATTCATGATTACATGAAAACAAAATTGCCTTCATTTACAGCCATGGACAATCCTTTAACAACAAATGTAGATGTTGCTGGAACTTGTAATGCATTTTACAATGGTGTGTCCATTAATTTTTATGCAGTTGGTGGTGGATGTAATTCATTAGCACAAGTTGGTGATGTAGTATATCATGAATA
>JBIIOB010000366.1:0-3157 GCA_044337125.1 Bacteroidia bacterium | reverse complement strand
TCTTGTATATGAATAAAATACACGCCATTTTCAACATCCAAATCAATTTTAGAAACATCATTATTAAGTATGATGTTGTTATTGCTATACACCAATTTTCCAGTAACGTCAGTTATTAAAATACTAACTAAATTTGATGCATTGTTATTGGACTGCAAGTAAATAGTACCCGTACTTGGATTCGGATAAATAGTGATTTTTAAGTCATCCTTTGCAGTTGAACTAGTTGGTGCTAAATTAAACTCACGGTTCTCAGTAATACAATTGTCTTCAAAAACTACATTTGTTAAAAAAACGGAGTTGTATAGAGCCCTTGCTTGATAAACCACTTCTCCATCTGTAAACGGACACCCGAGTGCTATGTTTACTAAATTAATACTATCGTTATACGAAATGGTATCCGTTTGTTGTTTTAAATAAATTTCGAAAAACGATTTATAATTTTGTTCTATGGTATTTTGAGGGACAAAGTTGTTGTTGTTTAATTCAGCATTAACAATGTCACTCAATACCAAATCATCTTCTACACCTGCCATAACTTCTTTGGCGCCAATGAATTCGTCATTATAAAAATTCTGTAATACACTAGATGTCGCCATTAAATTTTGATCATCACGCAATAGGCGATATACTTTGTTTTTGTTTATATAACGCGTTTGAGGCACATTGCCATATAGTGAATCTTGATTTTGAACTATTTGTTCCATGCGTGCAATTAAAGGCGATGGACTTAAACAGCAAATAGAAATTGGACACGCTAAAAATAAAGGATTATTGGTAATGTATAAAAGCGTACCACTTGCATTGCTGTATAATCCAGCAAAACCTATTGAAGAAAATCCTGATCCATTCGGATTAAAAACAGCAGAAGTGTTACGTACCCATAATTCGGAACCAACAGCTGTAGAAGGTGTTGCAGTGGCAAGGGTAGCCGTTTTAAAGTTTCCACCAGTCCATGTGCCTAACCAGCGGTTATCACTCGGGTTGGTGGAATTCCCTTGCACTCCTATAAACCCTGCATTATCTAATACAAAACCAAAGCGGTGGTTTGTCATATCATTATGGTTAAAGGATGTAGGCGAATTGTTTCCTCTAAATTCAATACCTTTAAATGTATTACTAACCTTATTGCATCTAACAACTTGGTTATTACACAATGCGGTAACAATTGCTCGTACATTAGGATTTGTGCCAATGCCAAAACCAGTAATTGTATTCCCTACAATATTATTACCAAATGAGTTTGCTGCAAAATTTGACTGATGTCCAATACCATACTGTAAAGGATTTAAGGTTGGTGTTGCTGGTGGTGCAGGAACAAAAAATGGATCGGGAACTAACGTTATCGTATTATTATTTGTACGAACATCTTTTTTTGACCATGTTGATACACCAATTCCTCTGTATACGCTACTAATGATATTGTTATTGATGTTTACATTGGTGGCAGGAACCAACGCTAAACCAGAGGCCACTACATTTGAAACCGAAATAGCGTTTGCTACCAATTGTGTAGTAATTGTATTGCCAGGTGCATGTGGTTGAATTGTATTAGAGTTTATATTTACTTGACCCGAATACTGTCCAGAAGGAACAAATCCTCCTATGTTATATGCTCCAAAATTTGCGTTAAAAGTAATAGCATTACTAATGTTATACATCGTATTATTCGAAAAATTTACTGTTCTAAAACGATTTGTAACTGCAATAAAACCATATTGACCAATATATGCTAACACAGGAGCAACAGGAGCAACTGTAGATGTTGGGATTCTGCTTCGAACTTCACAATTAGTAGCAATATTTTCAAAATAATTCACAGAGTTAATTGCTCTACCGCAATCATAAAATTTATTTATAAAATTAGTTGCAGCAGCAGGAATTACTTGTAATCTACAATTGGATAATTCACGAGCAACTGCATTAATTGCCATTCCTGTTTTTTGTGAAGGAGGATTGTTCTGAAACACATTATTTACACATGTGAAATTTGAGTTTTCAACATCAATACAAATATTCAAATTGTCAAATACATTAAAGTTATTAGTGCCGGCTGCACCAATTTTAAATTCGTAATATACAGGTGTTGTAGCCACATTTTGTGTTGAGCCTACTCTGTTCAATTTTATACCTGCAACCGGTTTAGCTACTCCCAGAGCAAATGGCCCTTTTAAAAAGGCACTTGTATTGGTTTGCGAATAAACCAAATTATTAATAAAAGGTGATTGTAAAGCAGGCACCACAGCAGTTGCTTTTATTGCATTGGTTTGAGGCCATGTTAATGAGTTAGGTGTAAAAGGAATATCTCTACATGTAAATACAGAATTTACAACTGTCATAGGATAGGTTACTGGTCCTGCAAACGTAGAATAGTCGTTAATTCTAATTGATATTTGATTTCTGTTAAAGGTAGCATTGCTTACAGTTAAAGGATTATTGGTTACACTTGGTAAGCTAGGAATGTCAATTGCAACAAAGGCATCTTCAATTAAAGAAGAACGATTAATTAAAGTACCCAATATGAAATTTTGAACAACCACTCTTCCTCCCGGTTTTACAACTATTCCTTGCCACATGTCACCACATGAGTATATATGTGAACCATTTATATTAAGAGTAGCACCTGGGTCAACAGTAATAGTAACATTGGGAGCCATTTTAAATTCGCTCAAATTAAAATTAACTATTCCGGTAATAGTTACATTATTGTTGATACAATAAGTTTGCAACCCGGCAGGACTCGTTGATAGTGCTCCTGAAGCAGCAAGTGGGGTGCAAGTAGTGCAACCGCAAGGCTCCACAGTAACTGTTTGTGTTGCACTATTTGTACAGCCGTTTGCATCTGTAAATGTATAAGTTAAAGTATATATTGTACTTGCAGTAACAATAGGCGGAGTAAATGTAGTCCCCGAAACACCTGTTCCACTGTATGTTCCACCGGATGGGCTTCCTGTTGTAATTGTTATTGGAGAACTTGCAGAGCAAAGCGGTGTAGTAGATATTGTTCCAAACGTAACCGTTGGTAAAGGATTAACGGTTACTGTTACTGTTGAATTATCTTCACATCCAGTTGTATTATCCATACCTATAACTGTATAGTTTGTTGTTGTAATTGGTGATGCTACTACCACAGAACCGGTTGTAGAGCTTAAGCCAA
>JBIIOB010000365.1:0-3165 GCA_044337125.1 Bacteroidia bacterium | reverse complement strand
CGTTTGGTTGAATATTTTTTCTCATTTTCACCACCAAACTGATCCACATAACCATCGGTGAACATATAGAAGGTATCACCTTGCTTAAGCTCAAAATTATGATTGGTGAAGGTGTAATGATCTTCCATTTCCAATCCACCAATGGATTGTTTATCGGCTTTTATTTCCTCAAATTCACCATTTCTGTATGCGAATAATGGTCTTTTAGCTCCAGAATATTGCAATGTATGATGGGTGGTATCATAAATGCTCAATGCTAAATCCATTCCATCTTTCGACTCATAACTATCTCTATCTTGCTTCAGTGATTTACGAACACCTTGGTGTAATTTTTTTAGTACACTTGCAGCATCATGATGTCCTTTTTTAGTAATAATTTCATTTAATAATGAACTTCCAATCATACTCATGAAGGCACCAGGAACACCGTGTCCAGTACAATCCACTGCTGCAATAAATATTTTATCGTCTTTTTTGTTGAACCAATAGAAATCTCCACTTACCACATCGCGAGGTTTGAAAAGTACAAATGAATCGGGTAGGGCAGTTTTTATTTCGTCATCAAGTGGAAGAATTGCGTCCTGAATTTTTTTAGCATAGTTGATACTATCTTTGATGTCTTGAAAAGCAACAGACAATTGATCGTTCGCATCTTTTAATTCGATTGTACGTTCTGTTACTTTTTCTTCCAGAATTTTTTTCTCCTTTGCTAATTGGGCTGTACGATAGTGAATAAAACTATAAACACTAATGACTATTGTTAAAATGACAATGGTGTAGAACCACCATGTTTGCCACCAAGGTGGATTGATGGTGAATTTAAATTCAATTATTTGGTTACTCCAAATGCCATTTGTATTTACAGCTTTTACCTTGAAAGTATAACTTCTACCTGGTGTAATATTAGAGAAGTTGGCTTCTGTGTTGTTACTTAGAGGCGACCATTCTTCATCTTGGCCTTCTAGCATAAATGTGTATCGAACATTATCGGTGGTGAAGGCTTGAAAATCGAACGTTAAATGGTTTTGTCTATGTGATAACTCTGGATTAAAAGGAACATTGGTAGTAGCATCAACTGAGTCGGCATACTTAGACCAATCGATATTTTGAAAGGCCATACGGATTCCATTTAAATGAATTTTAGGAGGAGTCATGTTTGGTGTATCGTATTTTCTGTTGTAGCGCGATAACGCGTTACTGCCACCAAACCAAATAGAGCCATTTGCATCTATTTTAATTGCATTTTGATTGATTTCAATTCCTTTGAATCCCTCTTGTTCACTATAGGTTCGAATATTAATAATACTAAAATCAGGTTTCAATTTTATTTTATTAATCCCTTTTTCAGTTCCCAGCCAAAGACAGTTTTCATAATTGTCCCATTGAACTGCTAAAATGTAATTGGAACATAATCCATCTTTAACACTGTAGTTTTTAAACTTTACACCATCAAAACAACTTATTCCATTTTCGCCTGAACCAAAGTAAATATTACCTTTATTATCCTCGGTAATAGACCATATTGCTTTGTCTGCTAAACCATCTTTTACAGTATAGTTTTTGAAGGTTGTCCCATCGATTTTTACAATTCCATTATCTTTCGTTCCTACCCAAATAATTCCTTTTTTATCTTCAAAAACGGTGAGAATGTTGTTTGCAACAAACCCTGTTTTTTCTGAAAAATTCTGAATGGAGGTTTCGTTTATTTTATAAACTCCTGAACCATAAGAGGCAATCCAGGTGTTACCTTTCTTATCATGAATAATTTTCGTAACAGCACGCATTTCATTGCCATCTACAGTTTCATAATGTTTAAGAAGTTTATATGTGCCATTTTTATTTTTTTCAATAACAAATACTCCTTCCTGAGCACCTATCCAAAGCTTCCCTTTAGAGTCATAGCTTAGTGAAAATGTATTGATTTGTTCTAATTCTTTTATGCCATTTAAAACACTAAACGTATTTGTTTTGGAATTTAGAACATTAATACCATTGCCTTGGGTTCCAATCAAACAATTCATTTGTTCGTCAAATTCAATACAACTGATATTGTTGCTGGTCAATCCATCTTTTTCAATATAATTAACAAATGATTCGTTATTGAATAGGTTTACTCCTCCACCTTGAGTTCCTATCCAAATGTTGCCTTCATAATCGTTGGAAACACATAAAACTCCATTTGAAGATAGGCCTTGCTTTTCTGAAAGTAAATGGAACTGGTTGTCTTCAAATTTTAGGACACCATGATCAGTAGCAAACCAAATATTTCCTTTTTTATCTTCAGTAATGCCACCGATAAAATCATCTTTTAATTCGTCTGGTAGAGAAAATTTTTGAAATTTTTTTCCAACGTATTTCACAACTCCATTTCCAGATGTTCCGCCAAACCAAATGGCTCCTTTTGAGTCAATGTAGGAACAAAAAATCACTTTACCTTTTAGAATTTCTTCTGTATTGAAGGAAACCATTTTTGTTCCATCATATTTTGCTACACCATTTGCCAAGGCAAACCAAATATCTCCAAGTTTGTCTTCTAGTATTGAAAAAGCATTGTTGGTTGATAATCCGGTTGTTTTATCGAAATGGGTAAAACTTTTACCATCAAACTTATTAATGCCACCACCCTGAATTGCAAACCAAATGGTGTTATTTTTGTCAGCAAAAATTGAATAAACAACACCAGGAGAAAGTCCCTCTTTTTCTGAATAGTTAAAAAAATCAAGTCCATTAAATTTAGAAACACCTTCGGCTGTTGCAATCCAGATGTTACCTTTTTTATCTTCTGTTATGTAAGTAACATCATTACTAATTAATCCATCAGCTTTATTAAAGGTTTTGAATGTTTTCCCATTAAATCGGCTAACACCACCACCTTGAGTAGCAAACCACATATAACCTTTAGAATCTTGAAAGATGTTGTTGACAATGGAGGCTGCTAAACCATTTTTTACAGTATAATTTTTAAAGTTATACTGTTGGGCATAGGTGCTTAGGCTTCCTAATAATAGGAATAAAAAAAGGAAATATTTCTTTAAACTTTTGCTCATAAAAATGCCCAACCATTTAGGTTAGGCAAATTTAAGCTTTTATATTAAATAGGTGCTATTGATTAATCAACTTCTTAAATAAGTTGGTGTTTTTTGTTTGGATTTCAACATTATAAAG
>JBIIOB010000033.1:0-10411 GCA_044337125.1 Bacteroidia bacterium | reverse complement strand
CCTACAATTTCAAGTGATGGATTAACATTGGTATTTTCTTCAAATATGCCAGGTGGTCAAGGTGAAAACGATTTATGGATTTCTACTTTCGACAAAAAAACCAAAAAATGGAATACACCAGTAAACTTGGGAACTACAATCAATACTCCTGGTAATGATGTTTTCCCTTTCTTACATGATGATGGTACTTTATATTTCTCTTCTACAGGTCACTTAGGAATGGGTGGTATGGATATTTTTAAAGCTGAGAAAAAAGGTGATAACCAATGGGGAAATGTTACAAACATGAAATCTCCAATCAACTCTGCTGGTGATGATTTCGGTATCATTTTCGAAGGTAAA
Organism: Bacteroidia bacterium; assembly: GCA_044337125.1. GTDB lineage: Bacteria > Bacteroidota > Bacteroidia > 2-12-FULL-35-15 > 2-12-FULL-35-15 > 2-12-FULL-35-15. Next base: position 10,069 of record JBIIOB010000033.1, on the reverse strand, counting down.
AAAGAGCGTGGTTACTTATCTTCTAACCGCGAAGGTACAAAAGGTGCTGATGACATCTGGTCATTCGTTCTTCCTCCATTATTGTTTACTATCGAAGGTGTTGTTTCAGATTGTAAATTTAAAGAAGTTATTCCTGGTGCAGTTGTTAAGTTAGTTGGATCTGATGGTTCTTCAGTAGAAGCTAAAACAGATGCAGCTGGTTACTACAAGTTTGCTGAAAACGGTTCAAATCGTTACGTAAATCCAAATACATCTTATGTTTTAACTGTAACAGTTGCAAATGATGTAAAAACAGTTCAAGCACCACAAGGTTTCTTAGCTAGTTCTGATAAACCAAAAGTTACTACTGTTGGATTAGAAGAAGGTAAAACATTTAAAAATGATTTCTGTTTAGTTCCTATTGAGCGTTTTATCCGTTTCCCAGATGTATTGTATATCTTAGGTAAAGCAGATTTAGAGCATCCTTCAAATCCACGCGATTCATTAAACTTCTTATATCAAACATTATTGGATAACCCAACGTTTGTTATCGAGTTAAGTTCTCATACCGATTACCGTGGATCTGATGCAGCGAACCAAAAATTATCTGAAGCTCGTGCGAAGTCTTGTGTTGATTACTTAATCTCTAAAGGAATTAACCCAGCTCGTTTGAAAGCTAAAGGTTACGGTGAAAAAGCACCAGTTGAAGTAAAAGATGCTGAAGGTAAAGTTATGTATACATTAACTGAGGCTTATATCAATAAAACTACAAAAGGTCAGCCTAAGGAAGTTTACGAAGCATTGATGCAGAAAAACAGACGTACTGTGTTCTCGGTATTGAGTAAAGATTTCGTTGATCCTAATGCTCCTAAAGAAGAGCCAAAAACAACTCCTGTTACTCCTAAAACTGAGGAAGAAGAGGAAGAATAGTTATCAACTATTAATAAATACTAAAAACATCCCGCAAGATAATTGCGGGATGTTTTTATTTTTGTGCAGTTATAAATTAATAATTGTTTTCAATAAGAAGGCCTTAGGTTAACTTATTGAGAATATAGTTTAGAATGTAAAATGAGCGATAATAGATATAATCAAAGAGGAGTTTCCGCATCGAAAGAAGATGTACATAATGCAATTGCAAAAATAGATAAAGGCCTATTCCCAAAAGCATTTTGTAAAATTGTGCCCGATTATTTAAGTGGTGATAATGATTATTGTATTGTAATGCATGCTGATGGTGCAGGAACAAAATCTTCACTTGCATACATGTATTGGAAAGAAACCGGAGATGCTTCTATTTGGAAAGGAATAGCTCAAGATGCAATTATCATGAATACAGATGATTTATTGTGTGTTGGTGCTGTGGATAACATTCTTTTATCTTCTACAATTGGAAGAAATAAAAACCTTATCCCTGGTGAAGTTATTTCTGCAATTATAAATGGAACAGAAGAGGTTTTGGAACAATTACGTTCTTTTGGAATTGGCATTTTCTCAACAGGAGGCGAAACGGCCGATGTTGGCGATATCGTTCGCACATTAATAGTTGATTCTACTGTTGTGTGTCGAATGAAACGTTCAGATGTAATCGACAATAAAAATATTCAAGCTGGTGATGTTATTGTTGGAATTGCTTCCTCAGGAAAAGCTAGCTATGAAACAGAATACAATGGTGGAATGGGTAGCAACGGCTTAACATCAGCTCGTCACGATGTGTTTGAGAAATACCTGGCTAGTAAATATCCTGAAAGTTTTGATGCTGCGGTTCCTGAAAGCCTTGTATACAGTGGAAAAATAAAACTTACTGATCAAATTAATGTTGGTTCTGAATCAGTAACTGCTGGAAAATTGGTTTTATCTCCTACACGAACCTATGCGCCAATCATTAAAAAAATACTCGACAATCATCGTTCTCAAATTCATGGAATGGTTCACTGCAGCGGAGGTGCTCAAACAAAAGTGCTTCACTTTACAGAAAATGTTCACGTAATAAAAGATAACTTGTTTCCAATTCCTCCTTTATTCAAATTAATTCACGAACAAAGTGGAACGGATTGGAAAGAAATGTATAAAGTATTCAATATGGGGCACCGTATGGAAGTATATGTTCCTGCTGCAATCGCTCAAGATATCATTGCTATCTCGAAATCATTTAATGTAGATGCTCAAGTTGTTGGAAGAGTAGAAGCAAGCGAAAAAAATAAATTAACGATAAAATCAGAATACGGTACTTTCGAATATTAGCGAATTAAATTCTTATTGGCAGTTGGCTATAGACAATCATTATCTTGTCGAAAGCGACTGCCAATTTTTTTGTACTTTTGCGCCATTAATAAAATAAACAATAATAAAATTATAAAGCAGTGTTAGATAAGTTAGCAGCCATAAAAAGACGTTGGGAAGAGGTAGAACAAAAACTTTCAGATCCTAAAGTAATTGGGGATATGAAAGAATTTAAAAAATTCAACAAGGAGTATAAAGATTTGACGGAGGTAGTTAATGCATACCACGACTATAAAAATGTTGTGGATAATATCGATTTTAATAAAGAGGTTTTGGCTACTGAAAAAGATGATGAAATGCGCGAAATGGCTAAGGCTGATTTAGAAGAGTTGTTGGCTAAAAAAGAGGAAATGGAAAACGCAATTCGTCAAATGCTTATTCCAAAAGACCCAGAGGATGCTAAGCATTGCGTAATTGAGATTCGTGCTGGTACTGGTGGTGATGAGGCAAGTATTTTTGCAGGTGATTTGTACCGCATGTATACGCGTTATTTGGAAGAAAAGGGAATGCGTTATGAAGTGGTTGATTTTAATGAAGGAACAATGGGAGGCTACAAGGAGGTTATTATTGAAGTGAAATCGGATAACGCCTATGGTATTTTAAAATTTGAAGCAGGCGTTCATCGTGTGCAACGTGTTCCACTTACCGAAACAATGGGTCGTGTGCATACTTCAGCAGCAACTGTATTAGTGATGCCCGAAGCCGATGAGGTGGATGTGGTTTTAAATCCTGGTGATGTAGAAATGCAAACATCTCGCTCTGGTGGTGCTGGTGGACAGAATGTAAATAAAGTAGAAACAAAAGTTCAGTTGACCCATAAACCAACCGGGATTGTTGTGGTTTGTCAACAAGATCGTTCTCAATTAGGTAACCGTGAATTAGCAATGCAAATGTTACGTAATAAATTGTATGATATCGAATTGCAAAAGCATTTGGATGCTGTTTCTAAACGTAGAAAAACAATTGTTGCAACAGGTGATCGTTCCGAAAAAATTAGAACTTACAATTATCCTCAAAATAGAATTACCGATCATCGCATTAATATGACTTTGTACAACTTGACAGATTTTATGGATGGAAAAATACAAAACATGATTGATGCCTTGCAATTAGCTGAAAATGCAGAACGATTAAAAGAAGGTGGAATGGCTTAATTGCCTTTATTTAGCAGTAAAATAAAATGACTAGACAGGAACTATTCGAAAATATAAAACGCAAAAACAGTTTTTTGTGTATCGGTTTGGATACTGATATGACAAAGATTCCCCCGCATCTATTGTCGGCAGCGGATCCTATTTTTGAATTCAATAAACAAATTATTGATGCAACACACGATTTGTGTGTGTCCTACAAACCAAATATTGCATTCTATGAAACCGAAGGTGTGAAAGGATGGATTAGTCTTGAAAAAACAATCGATTACATTAATAAAAATTATCCCGATCAATTTACGATTGCCGATGCAAAACGTGGTGATATTGGAAATACATCTAAAATGTATGCAAAAGCATTTTTGGATAAAATGAATTTTGATTCCATTACTGTTGCTCCCTACATGGGCGAAGATAGCGTTACCCCATTTTTAGAGTATCCAAACAAATGGGTTATTCTTTTAGCATTAACTTCAAATAAAGGCGCATTCGATTTTCAAACGTTAACAATCGACTCAAAAAAAATGTATCAACATGTGCTTGAAACCTCTAAAAAGTGGGGCTCAAGTGAGAATATGATGTATGTTGTTGGAGCAACCAAGGCTGAAATGCTTTCGGATATTCGCACAATTGTTCCGGATAGCTTTTTGTTGGTTCCAGGTGTTGGTGCTCAAGGTGGAAGTTTAAGTGAAGTAGCAAAGTATGGCATGAATAAAAATTGTGGGTTACTTGTAAACTCATCACGCGGAATTATTTATGCAAGCTCAGGCGCTGATTTTGCTGAACAAGCAAGAGCAGAAGCGAAAAAATTACAAGTGGAAATGACAGAATTATTAAAACAATATTTATAATTATTTTTAGCAAATAGCGTGTTTACTCCTCATGCTTTTTTGATTGTATAAACCTAATAAAAGGAGTATTATGACTGAAGAGTTTCTTCATCACATCTGGAAATTCAGATTGTTTGATCAATTGAATTTAAAAACAAGCACAGGCGAAATTGTTGAAATAGAAAAAGTTGGCGATCATAATTTTGATGCTGGTCCCGATTTTTTTAATGCAAAAATTAGAATAGGAAAAACACTGTGGGCAGGGAATGTGGAGGTGCATATTCGTGCCAGCGATTGGCATAAGCATTTTCATCAATCCGATAAATCGTATGATAATATTATTCTGCATGTTGTTTTGGATGCGGATAAACCCATTTGTCGAAGATCTGGCGAGTTAATTCCTACAATCATTTTTTCTGAGCGTATTGATCAAAAGCTCTATCAGAATTATCTGTCTTTTAAATTAAGCAAATCCTGGATTCCTTGCGAAAAGCAAATTCAGGAAGTTCCTTCTTTCATAATAAATAGCACAATTGATAAGTTGTTGCTGGAACGATTGGAACGAAAATCGGAATCTATAATAAAAAGTTTAAAGCTGAATAATAATAATTGGGAGGAAACATTCTATCAGCATTTGGCTCGAAATTTTGGTTTTAAAACAAATGCTGAACCATTTGAATTGCTCGCTAAATCATTACCCTCAATCGTATTAGCAAAGCACAAAAGTAGCCTGTTGCAAATTGAAGCATTGTTATTTGGTCAAGCAGGAATGCTGGATAAACATTTTGAAGATAAATACGCTTTGGAACTTCAAAATGAATATGCATTTTTAAAACAAAAATTTAAACTACATTCAATTGAAGAGCATCTCTGGAAGTTTATGCGTATGCGCCCAGTTAATTTTCCAAGTATCAGGATAGCCCAGTTTGCAAATTTGGTATATACTTCAAGTCATTTGTTTTCCAAAACCATAGATGCACTTTCTATCGACACAATTAAAAATTTATTAAACGGAAATGTTTCCGAATATTGGGAAACGCACTATGTATTTGGTAAAGAATCAAAAAGATTTAGGTGAAAATGCCGTGAATACAATCATCATAAATACCATTGTTCCCTTTTTATTTGTTTATGGCAAGCAGCGTTCGGAACAAGTATATATTGATCGAGCATTGTCATTTTTAGAATTGGTTAATGGGGATCAAAACAATCAAATTGAAAGATGGAGTGGATTGGGTATTCCTGTGAATAATGCATATGCTACTCAAGCCTTGTTGCAATTGAAAAATGAATACTGTGATTTTAGAAAATGTCTAAATTGCACAATTGGAAATTATCTGCTAAAAAAAGTGTAATTTAGTTCCTAATAATCACTACTCATGATAGAAAAAATACAAAATTGGTTTGAAACACGTGCTTTTGGTGTTTGTGATTGGTGGGGAAAAAAATTAGGTATTGACACCACCAAAATTCGTATGTATTTTATTTACTTGTCATTTTTTACAATTGGTTCTCCAATTATTATGTATTTCATCATGGCTTTTGTTCTCGAAAATAAAGCTTATTTCAAACCATTTCATTCTAAACGTAGAAGTGTTTGGGATTTATAGTTTTCATATAAAATAGAATAATAACTTGTTACGCTTTCGCCAATTTTCTCAATTATTTGTTTCACTAGGATTAATCACATTAATTATCTGTATTGGAATTATTGGGTTTATAATAATTGAAAATTATAGCTTCTTTGATGCATTTTACATGACCATAATTACAGTGGCAACTGTTGGTTTTCAAGAGGTGCAACCATTGAGTGAGGCTGGACGTGGATTTACTATATTTTTAATTATCACAAGTTTTGGTACATTTGCTTATGCCGTTTCTTCTATTTCTAAATATGTAATTGACGGAGAATTAAATCAATATTTTAAAAATTATAAAGTGAGCGCAGCAATCGAAAAATTGGATAATCATGTGATTATATGTGGTTTTGGCCGTAATGGTAAACAAGCAGCACATGTGTTGAAAAAACACAATACACGTTTTGTGGTTGTAGAGCAAAAAAAGGATATAGTAGCTGCTATTAACCACAAGCATGCAGATTTAATATTGGAAGGAGATTCCACACAAGATGAAGTTTTATTGAAGGCCGGAATCCTCCGTGCAAAGGCATTAATAACAACATTGCCAATTGATGCTGATAATCTGTTTATCGTTTTAACTGCTAGAACCTTAAATCCTAAGTTAACTATAATAAGTCGTGCTTCTGAAGATAATTCGGACAAAAAATTGAAGTTGGCTGGCGCTGATAATGTCATCATGCCTGATAAAATTGGTGGTGCCCATATGGCATCCTTAGTGATGAAGCCTGATGTAATGGAGTTTGTTGATTTTATCACAGGTCAGGGTGGTGACAATATTCGTTTAGAAGAAATAACATTTGAAAATCTTTCACAAGAGTTTCAAAATAAAAGTATTCGTGAATTAGAAATTAGAAATAAATCAGGGGCGAATATTATTGGCTTTAAAACCGGTAATGGTGATTATGTAATTAATCCAAGTGCCGACACTAAAATTATTCCAGATGCAAAACTTTTTGTATTGGGAACAAGCGAGCAAATATTAAAACTTAAAGAGTTATTAGTTTAAAAAGATGAAAAGAATTTTAATCACCGGTAGCAATGGTTTGCTTGGTCAAAAGTTAGTTTACGCATTAATTATGCGCAATGATGTACAGGTTATTGCAACAGCTTTAGGTCCTAATCGCTTATTGAAACAAGATGGTTATACCTATGAATCCCTTGATATTACAGATAATGAGCAAGTAACTTCAATCATAATGGAGTATCAGCCAGAGGTAGTAATTAACACAGCAGCCATGACCAATGTAGATGCTTGTGAAAGCAAAAAAGAAGAGGCATGGCTTTTAAATGTGACTGCTGTTGAAAATATAGTTAAAGCAATTGAGGCATATAGTCCAACAACCCATTTAATTCACCTTTCAACCGACTTTATATTTGATGGGGAAAAAGGAAGTGAATATACTGAAACTGATGTTCCTAATCCTTTAAGTTATTATGCCCTTACAAAGTTGGAAGCTGAAAAAGTAATTCAAAAAAGCACAATAAAGTGGGCCATTGCGCGAACCATTATTGTTTTTGGTATTGTTGATAGCATGAGTAGAAGTAATATTGTATTGTGGGCAAAAGAAGCATTAACAAAAGGTCAAAAAATTAATGTTGTAGACGATCAATTCCGTTCTCCTACCTTGGCTGAAGATTTAGCAAATGGATGTATTTTAATTGCAGATAAAGGAGCTACAGGTATTTACAATTTAGCCGGTCCAGCTACCTTTAGTGTGTTAGAATTGGTTTATAAAGTTGCTGATTTTTGGAAATTGGATAAATCATTGGTTTCACCATCCAAATCAACAACCTTGAATCAGCCAGCAAAACGTCCTCCTCGCACTGGATTACTTATAGATAAAGCAAGAAAAGATTTAGGCTATAATCCTCATTCATTTGAAGAAGGATTGAAGGTTTTAGACGATCAATTAAAAGGATAACGTTATTTTTCAAATATTGATTTTAGATTTTTATTTTCCTTAGTTCCGTAGTATAGCAAATCGGAATTATCATAAAAACTATCCAAGTTTTTCATTTCAATTCGTTGTGTTATTGCAGTTGGACTTAATGGTATTGATTTATTATTAAAGGTAAATTTTACTGGCAAAACGAAATCTGCATCTGTTTTAGTCCATCTATAGTATAGATATTGACCATCTCTATAATATTCTAAAATTGGCGCTTCTCGTTTAAACAAATACTGTTTAAAAAACCAATTATAATCTTTTCCTGTTTTTTTGTTTACAAGATCAATGAATACTTCAGAGAGAATCTGTTTTTGATGATTTTCAATTCTAAATGTTTTTAATATATCAAAAAATAAACTGTCGTTGTTTATAACAGTCCTAAGCGAATGAAGTACCCATGAACCTTTAGAATAAATATCACCATCTTTGTAGTTAAAGTATCTGATATTTCTTTGACGAACAACTGGACGCTTGTTTTGTATTGTAATTCGTTGCCAGAACATGTAGTTCAAATAATTATCATAATTCATAGTCGACTCCACATAAAGTGCTTCACAATAACTTGCAAAACCTTCATGAATCCATCCATCTCCTAGATCACTTGCTGTAACACTGTTTCCCCACCACTCATGAGCTGTTTCATGAAGTATAATATAATCAAATCCTTCTTGGTCGTTTTTATATCCATTTCCGTAAGCAATAGCTGATTGATGTTCCATACCTGCAAAAGGTGATTCTACTAATTTAAAACCATCATTGTACCATGGGTATTCTCCGAACATTTTTTCATAAAATGCAATGTGTTTTTTTACTTGCCCAAAATGCTTTTTTGCCTTGTCGTAGTTGTAGCTTAATACATAATGATTTAAATCAAGCGTCCTTCCCGTAATGTCACTTTTGTATTCATCATGTAATAATTTAAAATCGCCAACATACAATGTTACATTGTAGTTGTTAATAGGATAGGTTACATTCCATTTAAAAGTGCTGGTTTGGTTTGAATTAGTTTGTATGGATTTCAGTTTGCCATTACTTACTGCTGTAAGTGAAGATGGAACAGTAATTGAAATCGATGTACTATCTGCTTCATCAGAAACATCATCCTTGCATGGCCACCATAAACTTGCTCCTTCACTTTCACATGCAACTCCAATCCATGGAAGTTTGTTTTTGTCTTTTTTCCAAACAAATCCTCCAACCCAAGGTGGACGTTTTGCCTTTATTGGACTTCCTTCATATTTAATTGTAATCTCAATTTCTCTTGAAGTTTTCATTTGCTCTGTTAATTTTATAAACACAGCGCCTTCTAATCGATGATATGTAAGTGGTACATTACCAGATAGGATGGCATTTATTTTCATGTTTTTATACAAATCAATCTGAATTGAATCTGTATCCACTAACAATTTGGCCTTAATTGTATTTTCTCCTACCAAATATTTTTTAGTTGGATTTACTTCAATTGATAAATTATTATTGTAAACATCGTAGCATGTTCTAAGTGCAGATGTATTGGAAAGTAATTTCCATTGTAGTTTTTCTTTAGGATATTCGCCAGGTTTTTTTGGGTTTTCAACCTTCATATGTATTCCTATCATGCTACAGGAAATCATAAATGGCAGTAGGATTATTGGAATATATTTTTTTAGCATCTTTAATTTATTATCCATAATAAAACTGGTTTTTCAGTGTTTTTCAATTTCTGGTCCAAAAGTTTCATGAAATTATTTCCAACCGCTGGACAGCCCCATCCTTCTGGTGTTCCTGAAGGGAAAACCTCGGTCTCAGGCACATCAGCCCAGGAGTGCAGTACAATTTGCCTTTTTAATGCATTGTTGTTTGTTGATTCCAAACCGTGTAAAAGGTAATTTACGTTAATTCCCCATTGACTGTAACCTCGCTTTCCAATTTTGTATTTTCCTAGTGCAGTGGAATGACTGTCCGGTGTGTTACTAAAGATAGGTTTTGCTTTAGTTGTTGTTTCACCCCAGGGATTTGACCCACATCCATGCGCACAAAGAGCGGCATCTAAAATTGTATCTTTTTTGAAACTCCATAAAAATGCTCTTTTTTTACCAGAATGAATACTCATATCAATTAGGATACAAAATTCTGAATTGAAGTCTTTATTCTTACAAAATAGTTTTGCCTCTTCTCCCTTTTTAGAAAGCCTATTAAAGGTTGGTGGATCCACTTTGTAGGAAAGTAGAATTATGGTTAAAATTAAAAAAATTGAA
>JBIIOB010000032.1:0-10417 GCA_044337125.1 Bacteroidia bacterium | reverse complement strand
GAAGTTTTAAATGCACAAACATGACCTAAATAATTTCTAGACAATAAACTATCAGGACTCCAATCGGGTTTAAAATGAGGAACAGAATGCAAACCATTCTCATCAATTTTATCCTCATCCGAATAGATTAAATCAACCTCTTTCTTTTGATTGATCAACTTTGCCATTTCATACAAGGCATCTTCACGTAGCAAATCATCCTGATCCATTAATACGGTATATTCCCCAGTAGCCAATTCAAGTGCAGAATTAGAGGCTTTTGAAATATGTCCATTTTCGGTACGATATACAACTTTAATATTTTCGTACTTTTTACAATATTCATCAATCAACTCTTTTACCTCAATGTCTTTGGAGCAATCATCGGCTAAACAAATTTCCCAGTTTGTGTACAATTGATTTACAATTGAATCCAAAGCTGCTGTAAAAAAATCAATTGGAGGATCATAAACTGGAATTACAATACTAAAAACAGGCTGTTGTTTGAAATTCTTAATAGAACTCAAAATAAACTTTCGTTTACTTTTATTGATTTGTTTGCGATATAAATACTGGGAATAATCAGCAGTATTGGCAAGCATTTCAGAAAACACTTCCACAATAACCACCTTTTTGGTTTCAACAATTAGATAAACATGCTTTAAAATTTTTGCTGAAATAACGCGAACAACTTTAACTCCTCTTTTAAAAACATAATTATATAAAATGGAAAATACATTCTTTCGATCACCCTTACTAAAATTATTTCTTAAGCGTTTGGTATAAAAAGAAAGAAATCGTTTTAACTTAAAGTATTTACTACTTTCTAATTCAGCCACCCGTTTAATCAACAAGTCCATGCTTCTAAAAGCATTGGATAGTTGAGCATGAAGGTGTTTAATCTCCACTTTCGACTCTTTTAGTTCCTGTTTATAACGAACTATCTCTTTTTCTTCATCAATAACAAAAGTCCCCTCCTGCTTCTTTTTCATCAAAAGCAACTCTTCATTACGCTCTATTCGTTCTTTGTCTCTTCTATTTAACATACACTATGCAAACAATTTATTATACTCATCAACCGCTTCTTTACTTGTACCATCGCAAATGATTTTACCATCTTTTAAACAGATTCCTCGATCACAAATTTCCAATACTTCATCTGGATTATGGGAAACAAACAAAATGGTTGCTCCACTATTTTTAATTTCATGAATCTTTTTCTTGCATTTTTCTTGAAACCCTTTATCCCCAACAGCAAGCACTTCATCAATCATCAACAATTTAGGTTCGGTAGCCATAACAGTGCTAAATGCCAATCGTGATAACATACCTGTCGAATACATTTTGATAGGTAACTTTAATTGTTCCATCGATAATTCTGAAAAATCGGATATCTCCTTTATTTTAGCATTAATAGTTGATTTAGCATATTTCCTACTTAATGCTAAGTATATTTTTATATTTTCAATTCCTGTTAATTCCAATTCCAATCCAACTCCCAATGCAAGTAAAGGTGAAATTTCAACATTCACTTTACATTCACCTTTATCGGGCTGCATGATACCAGCGATGGTTCTCAATAGTGTACTTTTCCCATCTCCATTTTTTCCTAATATACCTATTGACTGTCCTTCATAAACAGTTAAATTAACATCTGTCAAAACCATTTTTTTATCAAACGGAGACATAAATCCACCCTTTGTAAAAAAGTCTTTTATAGAATAAATTCCTTTTTTATTGTGCAAGTAACTTATCGAAACATGCTTTAGTTCTATTGCTATCTTCTTGTCCATTTTACAAATTTGAAATAAAACCGTTACGTGTTTTCCTATAAATAAACATGGCAAGCAACAATGCAGCAACTGTAATTATAATGCAATAGATTAAACTATTAAAGGATGGTTTCGTTCCATCGTATAGCACATTGCGGATTACAATCAAAAAATGATAGATAGGGTTCAGTTTAAAGTAAAATTGATATTCAACTGGAATAATATCGATAGAATAAGCAATGGGAGATAAATAAAACAAGGCAGGATTTAAGGTATTCCAAAGTATACCTACATCCCTAAAAAACACATTGAGCGAACCTAGAATAAGACCTATTGAAAAACAAAAAGCAGTAAAAAGCAGTATAATCGGAAAAATCCATAAAAAAGTAAATGAAATACTCATGCCTAAGTAAACCATGAGCCCAGCAAAAATTACGAAACCAGATAAAAAGCTAACCAACTCCGCACCTTGCTCTGAGATCGGATATAGAATCTTATTTACATTTAATGATTTCAACAATTGGGCATTTCGAATAAAGCTTTGGCTAAGGGAATTACAACTTCCAGAAAAGTAAATCCAAAACAATAATCCACTGATTACAAAAAGAGAATAGTTCTGTATTTGTGAAAATGCTTTTGAAAAAACAAAGTTAAAAATGAGTAAATAGAAAAAAGGATGCAGAAAGCTCCATACAAATCCAAGCACCGAATGTTTGTATTTGAGCTGGAGATTTTTGTAGATTAAAAAGTAAACTAAATAATTATTTGGTAGCATCATGTTATAGCCGACTAAAATAAGGGATTTTTAGGAGTTTTCGGTCAAAAAAAATAGGGATTTTTTCGATGCCATTTCCATACAAATCATACACAAAATTTTGCCTAAAATTCAATACTACCGCATCAAATGGAAATATTAGTATATTTACTAAATTCAACATTTGGTTAACTAATACAATGGAACTAATTATCAATGGTAAATTTTTGTGCCAGCATAAAACGGGTGTACAGAATTTTGCATTGGGAATTACTGAGGCATTATTAAGAATTGACCCTACCATTGTGGTTGTACGACCTTCTACAAAAGATTATTTGGCAGTGGCATCAACTCCAATTGGTCGATTTACAGGACTATTGTGGGAGCAAATTTCACTTCCTATCTATATTTCCAAGAATAAAAATCGATTTTTAATTAACCTAGGAAACGCTGCTCCATTGGCCTGTAAAAATCAAGTTATTACCATTCATGACCTAGCATTTGAAAAACAGGGAAAGCAATGGTTTACTGCTTCATTTAGAGCATGGTATCAATACTTAATACCAAAACTTTGCAGAAAAGCAAAACTCATTTTTACCGTTTCTGAATTCTCGAAAAAGGAACTAATAAAAGGCTATAATTTACCTTCTGAAAAGGTTAAAATCATATCAAATGGATTAAGAGAAGTCCAATTCCAAGCTAAAATTGAACTTAACTATAAGTACCTTGTGGTTATTGGTGCGAATAACCCCAGAAAAAATGCAAATTGGGTTGTTCAACATATGGATATCATTGTTAATCAAGGGTACAAGTTGGTGGTACTTTCAAACAAAGAGGAAGTTTTTCCAAATAAGCAAGTTCCAATGCATGAACATCTAATTCACTACTCAGGAGCGGATGATTCAACCTATTTTCAATTGCTAAAAAATGCCTCTGGACTTATTTACCCATCACTTTATGAAGGATTTGGTTTGCCCATTTTAGAAAGTTTATCAATGGGCACCCCAGTAATTGCATCTGACCTAGAGGTTTTTAGAGAATCTTTTGGCGAATTACCCATCTATTTTGAACTTAATAATGTAAACAGTTTTGAGAAAGCTATTGCGAATTTAAAGGACAAAAAAATCCAACCCGTTGATCAAGAAAAATTGAAAGAGCAATACAATTTTGATAAATCAGCCAAGGTGTTATTAACAGCAATAAACGAATTGAATAAATGAAAGTAGCCATTGTACACGATTGGTTTAATGAAGTTGGTGGCGCTGAAAAAGTTGTCAAGGAGCTCCTATTTTGTTATCCCACTGCAGATGTATACTGCTTATTTGATTTTTTTGATGGAACCAAACGCGCTAAACTTCTATCGAACAAAACAACTACAACTACTTTTATTCAAAATATTCCTTTTGCAAAAAAATTCTATCGGTTCCTGTTCCCATTGTTTCCAAAAGCTATCGAAGGTTTGGATTTAAGTGAATATGATTTAATTATTTCCTCCTCCTATTGCGTTGCAAAAGGCGTTATAAAACATAAAAACCAATTGCACATTTGTTACTGTCATAGTCCAGTTAGGTATGCATGGGACTTAAAACAAGAATATGTAGATGCTGTAAGCGGCCCCATCACAAAGGCATTTTTCTCGTACTTACTAAATAAATTAAGGGATTGGGATAAACGCACATCAAACCGAGTTGATTTTTATATCGCAAACTCAATCAATGTGAGTAATCGTATAAAGCAAAATTACAATCGTGATTCTATTGTTATTTATCCACCGGTTGACATAAATAAATTCAAAATTGAGACGAATAAGAAAAACTATTACATCACGGTATCTCGACTTGTTAGTTATAAAAAAACAGAGCTACTGTTAAAAGCATTCGAACAATTTCCTGAATTGGAGCTAATAGTAGCGGGTGATGGTCCCAATAGAAAAAAACTAGAACTATCCGCACCAAAAAATGTAAAAATTCTTGGATACATTGAAACCAATCAACTCATCGAACTTATAAAAAATGCAAAAGGTTTTATTGCTGCTGCAAACGAAGATTTTGGAATTACCATTGTGGAAGCACAAGCATGTGGAACACCTGTAATAGTTCCGTATTTGGGTGGTTACAAAGAATCGGTAACTGCGGAAACCGGTTTGTTTTTTGAAGATCAACGCCTTGTATCTATTGTAAAAGCAATACAACAATTCGAAAAGGAGAAAAAGCACTACGAAAAGGAGGCTTTCATAAAGAATACTTCCAATTTCAATAAAGAACGTTTTCACAAACAAATTACTGAATTTATTGCTGCTAAATATTCTGAATTTAAGAATGCGTAATTACTTTGAAATAAAATCAATTCGAATTGTTACTGAATTTTTTCTTTCAGCTTTATTTCTGCTCCCCATTTTGCCATTGAACATTGCCAATATTGTATTTATAGTTTTTTCAACCCTTTCAATTGGCTTTGCCTTATTATCGTATAAATTTATTAATTGGAAATACGTTCGATTTTCATATCTGATTAGTCTAGCTTTTATTCCCTATTTAATAGAATATGTTGCGAATCTCAATAATCATTTCGTTCAAGTAGAATTTCTAAAAAAACTACCTTTTGTTTTTGCTCCTTTTGCATTTGCAGCTTTTTTCTCCTTTATAAAATTTAACAATACCAATCGACTATTTACCATTTTTACAATTGCAACAACACTTATTGGAATAATAGGACTATTTCCACTTTTACTTGACAATAGCTTATTTGATAATGAAAGTTATGTTAATGGTGCATTTATCATCCGGCAGCGATTCGAAGATTATTCTAACCTTCATCCTACTTATTTCGGCTTATTTGCTAGCATTTCCATTTTCTGGCTAATTAGTAAATTGTACAAATCAACAAGCTTTTATAGAATCCTTTTGGCATCTACTATTGGAATTTTATTTATTACCCAACTTTTAATTGCAGCAAAAGCACCATTCTTTATTACAATTATAGGCTCCATTTGGTTGGTCTACAAAAACACAAAATCAATTAAATGGTTTAGTATTATTTCAATCGGAATTATAGGCATTTCACTAACTGTTGCAGTATTGAGTCCAGCCTTAAAGAACAGACTAGGTGAAATAAGTGACTATTTCAGTTCAACCAATTTGAAAGAAAATACAGTTAACCAGCGTCAACTAATATTACACTGCAATTGGGAAGTATTAAAAGACAACCTTTGGTTTGGAACAAAAAACCAACATGCACAGGTGTTATTGGATGATTGTTACCAAAACAATAGTAAGTTAACCATTGAAAAAGGGAAATACAATTCTCATAATCAATATTTCACCATTGCTATTAGCTATGGAATATTTGTTTTATTAGTTTTTCTAATTGCAATGTATACTGTGCTTAAAAAAGCAAAAGCAAATTACTTTTTACTTGCAACTGGCGGGGCATTTTTGGCAATCATGCTCACTGAGTCAATACTGGAGCGACAAATGGGAGTCTATTCTTTTCTTATTTTTAACTTGGTGATACTCAATCAAACCAAACGAATCAACTACTAATGTATGTTACGAGCATTTAATGCATCACGGTATTGTTTTGCATATACTAAATGTTGCTCATAGGTTTTTGCAAAATTATGTTTGCCTGAAAAATCTTCTTTTGCACACATATAAATAAAATCATTTTTGTCGTAATCCAAAACTGCCTCCATTGCAGCTGCCTGTGCAAAACCAATTGGTGCAGGAGGCAATCCTTTATTTACATATGTATTGAAAGGAGAATTATAACGAGTTTGCTCAAATGATACACGTTGAATTGAAAAATCACCAATCGCAAATATTACAGTAGGATCCGATTGCAATAACATCTCTTTATTCAATCGATTGATATACAATCCTGCTATTATTTTTTGCTCTTCTTGGTCACAACATTGTTCTGCTTGAACAATGGATGCAAGAACAGCTACCTCTGTTTGAGAGTAACCTATTTCTTTTGCATGTTGGACACGAGTATCTGTCCAAAAGTTTTTGTATTCTTTTGCCATGCGATCAAAAAATTCATCCACAGATGTATTCCAATAAAACTCATAACTATTAGGAATAAATAAAGCTTGCACGGTTTGGGCATTAAAGCCATATTTATTCAAAAAACCATTATCATTAAAAGCATAATACAAGTCAAGTGAATCAGCTTCAATGCGGAGAGCCACTCTGGAAATTAATTGTGATTTTGTTTTTAATCCATTAAAATTAATTTCTACAGGTTCTTGAATTCCAGCACGTAATAGATTCACCAAAGCATTGTTACTCATTTTTGCTAGAATACGGTATTTACCAGGTTTAATAGCATTCTTATAATTCTTCTTTTCAGATAACCATTCAAAACTTGAACGATTTTCCAGAATATTATTTTCACCTAAAATGCGAACCACATCCTCAAATGTTGACCCTGTTGGAATATATATGATCTGAGATTTTTTATCACCCAAATTCACATTGGACTGATAGATTGTTTTATATGCCAAGAATGCTCCTACTCCACCCACTAATCCAATTAATAATAGTGATGAAATAATTACTTTCTTCAGAAATGAGGATTTTCCTTTTGCCATTTTACAATGCTTTCAATTGATTCAACACTTGTTTTGCTTGCTCGTTACCAGGGTTTTTCTTTAGTATTTTTTTTAAATATACTTCTGCTTCCTTATAGTTCTTTTTATAAATATTTAATCCAGCGATATTCATGAGCAACATTTCATAATCAGGATCTAACTTATATCCCATCTCATACATTGCTTGAGCCTTATCTGCATTACCGTAGGCCAAATAGGCATAGCCTAAATTTGAAATAGCGGCAACATATTTAGGATTTTCGTTAATTACATCATTAAAAATAGCAATGGCTTCGGGCAATTTATTTTGTGCCATTAAACTCACACCAACTTTGTTTTTGAATTCAGGATTATAAGAGGCTAAATAATCTGCCTTTTTATAAAACAAATAAGCCGAAGGAACATCATTTGCCTTGAAGTATGCTTCACCAATTCGATAGGCTGTCCATGCATTTTGATTATCCCATGATTGTTTTGTTAGTATCGAATTCAACAAATTATCCTTGCCCATTTTTTGAGTCAATTCCAACACTTTTCCAAAATCTTGTTTTATAAAATACAGATGCACCAACAATTCGAAATTAGCTGAAATATCAGCAGGCGTTTTCTCAGAAAGGTACTTTTTTGCAGAATCTAAATACTCGACTTTGTATTCAAACTTATCGTATTGCTGCAAATAAGCTTTTGCTTTCGTTTTTGCATCTGGATTCTTTTCATTTACTGCATACAAGCCTATGAACTTTTTCACTTTAGCAATCTCTTCCTTTTTCATTGGTTTGCGAATGTAATGATCATGTACCGTTACATGAGGTATATCAATTGAACCCGATTTAGGCATATGGCAACTAACGCAATTATTTTCATTTTTCTTTAAAACCTCTGGCTTCTCATTACAATCCAATTGATTCTTAGCACCATGACAATTTTTACATGCGGCATTAAATACTTCTTTACCTGTTGATTTAACACTCACATGTGGATTATGACAAGTAACGCAAGTCAATGCATTTTTATAAGGTCTTAATGAAGTTGAATTTGTTTCTTCTTTAAAACTCTTGATAAAACATTTGCTTTGTTTTAATCGATCGGCATGCGAAGCCATAATAAATTCATCATCTGCTCCTTCATAACGCGGTAAAAAAGTAGTCATGTAATCCGACAATTTCATTCCAGGTCGATAATCATAAAATGATTTACCTTCCTTTAATACTGCATTTCCTTGCAAATGGCAGCGCTGACAAACATCGAATTGTAAATCAATGGATAGCTTTCCTGGATTTACGATGGAATAATCAATAAATTTAGAAGTGTCAATTTTTGCTCCAGTAGAACGTTCTTGAACGTGAATGCTTCCTGGTCCATGACAACGTTCACAGCTAATCCCTGAAGGGACATCCATGTATTTATTTTCAGAACCTTTTAAAAAGTTGGGAAATGAATTATGACAACTCATACATTCTAAACCTATTTTACGCGAAAAACGTGTGTTAAATCCATTTTCAAAGCCAGGAGGCATGTCCCATTTCCCCTGTTGGGTATAATAGGTCATAGGCATTTGATTAAAATAACCGTTTACTGTTTGAATGTGTGAGTTGGTATGCTGACCCGAACCAATGATGTAATCAACCTTCTCGATTCGTTTATATACTGTATCTTTTCCTTGTAAACGAAATTCTAAAATCATTAAATTATCATTGTCCCAAAAGGGATGATAATAAAAATCGGACGCTTTATCATAAATAGCGGTATGCTTATCAAATTTGGCGGAGCTTTTCTTTTTTGATGCACTATCAAAACTTTTGCCCATGCCTGTTTCAATAAAGGTGTTGTAAATTTCCTGGTGACATAATTTACATTGATCCATCCCCACGTATTGCGCAGAATCCCCATGGTTTAAATAGCCTGTTGGTGCAATAAGTTTTGTTTGAGTTTCTGTAGAAGAATCGTTTCCACAATACGACATCATCAGTAGCACAAGTACGACCAAGGAAACAGAAATAATATTGCGGAGTTTGAAAAACATGAATGCTTACAAATTTACTATTTCTGATTCATTATTCTTCAACTTTATGATGAAGGGATTCTTCTGCAGCATGTTTTATAGTGGTATGAGCAGCTTCATCACCTAAATATTTATCGATAAGGCCATGACCAACATAAATTACGGGAGTTAATACCACTGCAATAATCAATTTAAAAGTATAACCTGTTAGCGCAGCATTGATAAAAGTAGCAGTAGTCATTTTTCCAGGTAACCAAAATGCAATTCCCAATACCACAAATGTATCAATCAATTGAGAGATGACGGTTGAACCGGTACTCCTTAACCATATCATTTTGCCACCCGTTTTATCGCGCAACATCCAAAAAATGGACACATCAATTAATTGTGATAACAAAAAGGCGATAATGCTAGCAACAATAATCCACATGCTTTGTCCGAAAACTGCGATAAACTGTTCATCCGAAACTGTTGAAATTCCTTTTACAGCAGGAACTACCATTGCAAAAAACAATACCACAAAAGCATAAGCTATCAAACTTGCAGTAATTAATGATAAACGTTTAACGCCCGATTTGCCATAATATTCATTGATTAAATCGGTGGTAAGAAACACTACTGGCCAAGGGATAATACCTATACTCATTACAAATGGACCAATCTGAATAAGTTTACCTCCTATCAGTTCGGCAACAATTGCATTGGTAATGAAAATACCAGCAAGAATAATAAATACAAACTCCCTTTTTGATTTAAACATACGTTTATTTACTTTTTACCAATTCCTCCAAAAACACTTCAATTGACTCATAAATATAATCCAAATCCTCATCTTTTATACAATACGGTGGTAATACATAAAT
The DNA here is from genome assembly GCA_044337125.1 of Bacteroidia bacterium. Classification (GTDB taxonomy): domain Bacteria; phylum Bacteroidota; class Bacteroidia; order 2-12-FULL-35-15; family 2-12-FULL-35-15; genus 2-12-FULL-35-15. The sequence continues at coordinate 453 of JBIIOB010000032.1, read as the reverse complement.
AATGTTGCCTAATGGGCGAAGAATAATTCCTTTAGAAATAAAGAAAGCACTAATTCGTTCCGACAAGGAATTTAAATAATTGGTATGCTCCTCGGTTTTTACTTCAAAGGCAATGATGGTACCCAATTGTCGTACATCAATCAATGCTTTATGACTTTTTATTTTTTGTAAAAACGCATCGTGTTTCTTTTCTATACGATGAACATTTTCAAATGCTGCAGGCAAATCAAACAAATCTAAACTAGCTAATGCAGCTGAACAAGCTGTAGTATTTGCAGTATAAGAATGACCATGAAAAAACGTTTTCATTTTATCATCGCTAATAAATGCTTCATAGATGAACTCGGCACAACTGGTAACACCTAATGGCATTACACCACCTGTTAATCCTTTACTTAAACAAACAATATCCGGTTTGTGCATTAAATAATCCGAAGCAAAGAACTTACCTGT
>JBIIOB010000364.1:0-3171 GCA_044337125.1 Bacteroidia bacterium | reverse complement strand
AGCCAATTGCTCTTCTATTGTCTTTACAATATTGACATTTTGTAAACTCACTAACTACTGCCGAATCAATGTATTTAGTGCCACCATATTCTCCCTTGTTTAAAAACAATTGCATCAATACCGCTAAATCGTTCGCATTCGAAAATACACCTGCATGTCCACCAACACCACCCATCATGGCTGCTCCTTGATCATGAACATCGCCATGAACCAATTGTTTTCTGAATTTTTTATCCAATTCTGTTGGTGCAATTCGTTCCTTGTCAAATCGTGTTAGTGGTTTGTATCCCATGGTGGTTAATCCCAATGGTGCATAGAACGTGTTTTTTACATACACGTTTAATGGTGTGTTTGTTTGCTTTTCAATGATTCGCTTTAAAAAATAATAACCTAAATCGCTGTACAAGTATTTTCCTTTGTCTTTTATTGGTGAATCTACAATTTGTTTGAAAATAGTATCCTCGTAATTTTTGTTGATGTACAAGTTGTTTGCTACGCGTTTATAATACAAATCGGTTGGGTCGGTATTGTAGATGCCTGCTTTGTATGTCCCATCCTTGTTAACTGTTTTGTTCCAAAAAGGAATCCAATCTTTTAATCCCGCTTGGTGCGTGAGCATTTCTCTTATAACAATACTTTCTTTATTGCTACCTTTTAGTTCAGGAAGGTAGGTGCCTAAAGCTGCATCTAATCCAACTTTTTTATCGTCAACCAATTTCATTAAAGAGATCGTTGATGCTGCTATTTTAGTTATAGAAGCAATGTCGTACAAGTCATCATTTTTAACTTTTATTTTTTTATCGTACGTATGGTAGCCAAATGATTTTTGATAAATCACCTTTCCGCTTTTAACAACAAGTACTTGGCAACCTGGATACACTTTATCATTCACCCCTTTTAAAGCAATGCTGTCAATTTTGTTTAGCAATAAACTGTTTGTTCCAACTTCTTCTGGTATGGTATATTTTAAACGAACTACTTTTGTTGTTATACCAGTTCCATAGTTATAATTTCCAATACTAATAGGTAATTTTCCTGTTGCAGCAACTCCTCCAAATATTAATTGAGCAGCATAGCTTTGACTATACTCATTGTCTTCATAACTCATGATAATACTTTCTGCATCTTTTACACTTTCAATTTTTTCTAGGATGTAGGGATTAGCTGCAATATTGATGATTACTTTATTTTGCTTTACCAGTGCATTCAACATCGATTTTACTTGTGGTGTTAATCCAAAATCTTTATCAGGCTTTTGATTGGTATTGTTTAAGTGAACAATTACCAAATTGTAATTTTTTAGTTTGGTTAAAATAGTGTCAAAAGCTATTTGCTTGGCTTCTTTGTCGATCCCCAAATGGGTGATTGGCGAATAATTTGAAAGTGTTTGTTGAAACACATTCAATTCTTTATATCCTAAATTTAAAGACGCAATTTTTAATGTGTCTAATTGTTGTAATGGAAGACGATCATTTTTATTCTGTAATAATGTTAATGCTGCTTCATTTAATTTTCGGTTGATTAATTCCGCTTCTTTGGTATTTAACTCTTCATGTAAATTTTTGATTTGTATTTTTTTGTAGGCATCAAGTCCAGACCATTGTTTTACTAATAGTATTTTCATACAACGTTGGTCAATTTCTTCTTGAGTAATTTCTCCACGTTCAATGGCTGCTTTAATTTCTTTTATTCCTGTAGGGACATCTTCAGCAAACAATAAAACATCATTTCCCGCAATCAATGCTTTGGCATCAACTTCGCCAGGTTTGTAAAACTTGCTTACACCTTTCATGTTTAATGCATCTGTAAAGATTAAGCCCTTGAATCCTAAGGTGTCTTTTAATAATCCTGTTACTATTTTTTTTGTGAGTGTAGATGCTTGGTTAGGTGTAGTGTCCAATGCTGGTATGCTTAAATGCGCCACCATCATACTTCCTAAGCCATGTGCTATTAGTTCTTTAAATGGATAAAGTTCTAATGAATCCAATCGTGCTCTTGAACTTTTTATAGTTGGTAATGTTTTGTGTGAGTCGCTATCGGTATCGCCATGTCCAGGAAAATGTTTACCACAAGCCAATACATGATTGTCTTGTAATCCTTTCATGTACATAATTCCTTTTCGAGCAACATTTAATTTGCTCTCGCCAAATGAACGTGTTCCAATAACAGGATTTTTAGAGTTGTTGTTGATGTCAATATCTGGAGAAAAACTTACTTGCATGCCAATTCGTTTTATCTGACGAGCAATTTCGGCTCCCATATCATAAATCAAACTATCATTTTGAATTGCACCCAATGCCATCTGACGAGGGAATTTTGTGGTACTATCCAAACGCATTGCTAATCCCCATTCCGCATCCATCGAAACAAGCAAAGGAACTTTTGAAAGGGATTGGTATTGATTAGACAAATATGCTTGTCGCACTGGACCACCCTGAAAAAATATTAAGCCTCCAATTTTATATTCTGTAATTAATTTTTTTAATTCGTTGACATGTACTTTGTCTTTATTTGAATAAGCTGCCACCATAAACAATTGTGCAATCCGTTCATCAGGTGTTAACGTTTTGAAAACCGAATCGGCCCAATGTGTATTGGTGGTATAAAAAGGTGGTTGATGTAATTCTTTCTTTGGAATAAAGCTTACAAGAATGATACTCGCAATGGTAAAAATGAATACTGATTTTAATTTTAACATTCGTAGATTTTTGGACAGAAGTGTATAAACAATAATGATGCTAAAATTAAGTCCAAATAAGGGAGGGATTTTTCATCCAAGCTTATAATTATTAACCTTTTACTGTTAATGAGTTTATTTTAGAATTTCTTTGCTTTAAAGTAATTTCGTGACTGAAAATCATAAACGATGTTTAAAAAGCTATTTGGGATAATGGTATTAATGATTACCGTTTTAACAGTAAATCTCCTAACTGGGTATATTACCGATAATATCATACATTATAAACTAGAATTAAATCCATATAAGTTTACTGCCATTGCTATGTTGGTGTTGGTTTTTATCTTGGTTCCTGCCTATAGCTATTTGAATGCGCGGGTTGAATTATTAGTGGCAAAGGTGCTTTTATCTGGCAGCAATTCATTTGGGAAAATTCTTGGATTATTAGTCTCATTTGCACTCATATTTGCTGTTTTGTTTGCTATTTATTTACA
>JBIIOB010000363.1:0-3187 GCA_044337125.1 Bacteroidia bacterium | reverse complement strand
CAGTTTAATGACTATAGCTGAAGGTGAAGCAAAAAATGTACTAACCGGCTCACACGATGAAATGACACCAAAGTATTACCGTGTATGTGATCGAATTGGCTATTGGAAAAAAGAAGATGTTAAAACATTTGATTTAATAAATTCTAAAACCAACGGAAGTATTGCTGGTGAAGGCGCTGCATTTTTTATGCTAGGAGCCGAAAAGAATGAGCATAGTTATGCAAAGTTAAATGGGCTAAAAACCATTTATAAGCCAGAAAATACAGCTGAAATAGAAAAACACATTCAGGAATTGTTGGCAGAAAAAGGATTAACAACAAATGACATTGACCTTGTTATCTATGGTATCAATGGAGATGCGCGCTACGACAACTTATACTACAACTTGAAAAACGGTTTATTTAAAGATGCAAGTGCTTGTTATTTTAAACACTTATGTGGTGAATATCAAACGGCATCGAGTTTTGCCATGTGGATTGCATCCATGATATTAAAAACACAAACAGTACCCGCTTCGGTTATAATCGGAGAACAAAAAAGAAAACCGGTAAAAAACATTCTTATCTATAATACTTTCCTAAACACCGACCACAGTGTATTCTTGCTTTCGCAATGCTAACATTCAAATCCTCTAGCCTACTATTCATTTTATCACTGGCTGTATGTGGTTTGTTAGTTTATGTCTTTTCTATAAGTTGTTGGTGGTTTACTATACCTGTATTCCTTTATAAAGCTGCCATTATTTATGGATCAGCGACAATTCAATCTGGTTTTTATTTAAAAGCATTCAATTCAGCAAGTACTACCGAAAAAAAAATCGCCATCACTTTTGATGATGGACCAAACCCAATTTATACTCCAAGAATCCTTTCTGTTTTAGCTGATTACCAAGCTAAGGCAACATTTTTTGTTATTGGTAAAAACATAAATGGGAATGAGGACATTCTGAACAATATTCATAACCAAGGTCATCTAATAGGGGGACATTCGTTTAGTCATGGTTTCTTTATCGACTTCAAAAGTACTCGTGGTTTTATAGAAGAAATAAACCAAACCAATGACTTAGTAGAAAAGATAATTGGCAAACGTCCACGACTATTTCGTCCGCCTTATGGTGTAACGACTCCCAACATTGCTAGCGCAGTAAAAAAATTAAAACAAGATGTTATTGGATGGAATGTAAGGTCATTGGACACTACCAAGGATTCAACAGAAATCGTTTACAATCGAGTAATTACCCAATTAAAATCTGGTTCAATTGTACTATTTCACGATACATCCGACAAAACAGTGGAAGTATTAAAACAAACACTTAATTTTGCCAAAGAAAATGGCTTCAAAATTGTTAATGTCGATGAGCTATTAAATATCCAAGCATATGAATAAGTTAATTACACTCGTTTTTTTATTCTTCTCCACTTTTCTATTTGCACAAATTCCTGCAGGTTACAAACCTGTTAAAGATACACTTGCATTTAAACAGAAGATGGAAGCACAATCTAAATTGGTAAATACCATTGAAAGTGATTTCACTCAGGAAAAATATTTAAGTGTGATGTCCGAAAAAATAATTACCAAAGGGCATTTTCTTTTCAAAAAAGTAAATATGCTTCGCTGGGAATATACTACTCCTTTAAAATATTTGATTGCAATTAATAAAGATAAAATGTATATCAAAGACAATGGCAAAGTGAGTAAGTACGATATCAATTCAAATAAAATGTTTAAATCCATCAATGAAATGATGGTAAATACCGTACAAGGAAATTTACTGACTAGCAAGGATTACAAAGCGAAATATTACGAAAATGAAAAGTTTTATTTACTTGAATTAACTCCTCTACAAAAGGGAGCTAAGGATTTTTTAAAGGTTATTCAATTATATATCGACAAAACAGATTATGCAGTTGTAAAAGTAAAAATGATTGAACCGAGTGATGATTATACTATGATTGATTTTTCCAATCGTAAAACGAACCAACCAATAGGTGATGAAAAATTTATTGTTAAGTAGTTTTATTGCTATACTTTTTACTAGCTGTACACTTGGCCATTATGGTCAATTAGTCGACTACAACAGTCATTCCTATTCTGAATTTTTCAAAATTCCTAAACCAATATTTGGTGAGAATTTTAATTCCTTTTTATTCAAAACCAACATTCGTGTATACGGTAAGGATTTCAGTGGATTACTGGTAACAAAACAAATGCAACCCAACGATTACAGGGTAATTTTCACCACTGAATTAGGAATGAAACTATTCGATTTTGAGTTCAAAGACACGGCTTTTACATTGCATTATTGCGTCCCTCAGTTTAATCGCCCTGCCCTTTTAAAAACAATACAAAAGGATATAGAACTACTTTTAATGACAAAACTAACTGCTGATAGCCAATCATTTTTAATTGATAAAAAGAGGGAATACGCAGTTTTTAGGTCTAAAGATGAAAAATATTGCAATTATTATTTTACTGAAATCAAAACCAAAAATATCGTCAAAATTGAACATTCAAAAAGAAACAGTGTTAAAACAACCCTATCATTGAACAATTATTCTGAGAATGTTCCAGGTTCTATTCTGATTAAACATCATGATATCAAACTAAAAATTGAACTGAACCTTTTAAAAAAGTAAAATGGCCTCATCTCCCAAAACCTACAGCCTACCTGTGTTGCTTTACCATCGAATTGTGAATAAACAATCTGTAATTGGTAAACATAAAGTATATGTATGGGAAAAGGATTTTGAAAAGCAGATGCAATACTTAAATGACAATGGCTATCAAACCATTACTTTTTTCGACCTGCAAAAAGAGCCACAAATGGATTTGAGTAATAAAATCATGATCACCTTTGATGATGGGTATCTTGATAATTACGAACTACTCTTTCCTATTTTAAAAAAGCATGGATTCAAAGCTATAATTTACCTTGTAACTCGAATTGATCACAATGCATGGGGCGTAAAAGAAGGAGAGCCTCGAGTAAATATGATGTCAGCAGCGCAAGCCAAAGAAATGAGTGATTATGGAATTGAAATGGGTGGACATACGCAACATCATGTTGATTTACTGCGCCATACTCCAGCAGAACAAATGAGTGAAATCAAAGGATCTAAAGAAGATGTAGAAAACATCACTGGTAAACCCGCAATTAGCTTTGCTTATCCATTCGGTGTAATTAATG
>JBIIOB010000362.1:0-3193 GCA_044337125.1 Bacteroidia bacterium | reverse complement strand
ATGATACTACAATTACCAATATGATTAATGTATTTGCGAATCCAGTTGCAGCATTTACATGGAATCCAAATCCAGCATCGGTATTAGATACGTTGGTTGTATTCAATGATCAATCATCTAACGATGTTATAACTTGGGATTGGACATTTGGTGATGGTGATACCTCTGTTGTTCAAAATCCAATTCATCCTTATCCTGCAATTGAAGGCTCCTATCTTGCAACATTATTTGTTACAAATTCAAATGGTTGTGTTGATACTGCTACCAACACTGTAATTGTATTGCCTGAATTCACTTTCTATATTCCAAATGCCTTTACACCAAATGGTGATGGTATCAATGATGATTTTAATGGTAAAGGTATCGGTATTACAAAATATGAATTGATGATTTTTGATCGTTGGGGCAATATGATTTATTATACCGATAGTTTATATAAAAATTGGGATGGCAAAGCGAATCATGGAAGTGAGGTAGCTCAACAAGATGTTTATGTTTGGAAGGTTCGTTTAACAGATGTATTTGATAAAAAACATAGTTATATTGGAACCGTAACTATTGTGAAATAAAAATAGGATAGCACAAAAAAATCCCCAATCAATTTGATTGGGGATTTTTTTTCTTTTAATTAAAAGTATTTAAAGTTGTGATTGTTTTTTATTCCTTTAAGTGATTCAACTATTAATTTAATTACATTTTCTACATCTTGTTTATGAACACTTTCAACTGTTGTGTGCATATAGCGCAATGGTAATGAAATTAGTGCAGAAGGAACACCACCCACTGAATATGCAAAAGCATCCGTATCTGTGCCTGTAGCACGGGATGCAGCTGCGCGTTGGAATGGTATTTTATTTTTTGTAGCTGCATCTAAAATCAATTTTAATAAATTATTTTGAACTGCTGGTCCGTATGTTAATACTGGTCCTTTGCCACATGCTAAATCGCCACTTGAAATTTTATTCATCATGGGTGATTGTGTATCATGGCATACATCCGTAACAATTGCTACGTTTGGTTTAATGGTTTGAGTAATCATTTCTGCACCACGCAAACCAACTTCTTCTTGAACTGAATTGGTTATGTATAATCCAAAAGGTAATTTTGTTTTACTTTCTTTTAACAATCGCGCTACTTCAGCGATCATAAATCCACCAATGCGATTGTCTAATGCACGACCAACATAATAGCGGTCATTTAAAACCATTAATTCATCTTCATAGGTAACAACGCATCCTACATGTATTCCTAATTCTTCCACTTCTTTTTTAGTAGAGCAACCACAATCCAAAAATATATTTTTTAAAGATGGAGCTTCTTCGCGAGCAGCATCACGAACATGGATTGCAGGCCAACCAAAAACAGCTTTTACAATTCCTTTTTCGGTATGAATGTTAACTCGTTTTGAAGGGGCAATCATGTGGTCACTACCACCATTTCTGCGCAAGTAAATGAATCCATCATTCGTAATATAATGTACAAACCAGGATATCTCATCCGCATGGGCTTCTATCACAACTTTAAATTCTGCTTTAGGATTTATTACCGCAACAGCAGTTCCATAATTATCAATGAAGTGGTCATCCACAAAAGGTTTGATGTAGTTTAACCATATTTTTTGTCCTTCGCTTTCAAAACCTGTTGGTGAAGGATTGTTTAAATAATTATGTAAAAACTCAATTGAGTTTTTTGTCAGAATTGATTTTTCTGCTTTTGCTTTTTTTGTTACCGTTTTCTTTGCCATCGTATTTTTTAATTGCTAAAGGATTTATTTCAATTTTTTCTCCACCCACGTATTCACCATTTCTTCGAGCATGTTCATTGGAACTGGGCCAGAAGTAAGCACTACATCATGGAATTCACGAATATCGAATTTGTTTCCTAGTTTTTGTTTTGCTTGTTCTCTCAGTTCTAATATTTTAATCATCCCAATTTTGTAGCCCGTTGCTTGAGAAGGCCATACAATGTATCGCTCAATTTCTTTTTTATTATCACCTTCAGGATTGGGAGTGTTTTCATTAAAATAAGCCAATGCTTTTTCTCTGCTCCATTTTTTACGATGAATTCCAGTGTCAACTACCAAGCGGGCTGCACGGAACAATTCCATTGCCAAACGTCCAAAATCAGAATATGGGTCTGAATAAAATCCTAATTCTTTTGGTACTAATTCGGAATACAATGCCCAACCTTCCACATAAGCAGTATTGCCACCAAATTTTCTGAATTTAGGAACACTTTTTAATTCTTGTGCAATAGCAATTTGCATGTGATGACCAGGAATTCCTTCATGGTAAGCTAATGCTTCCATTTGATAAATTGCTTGGTCGGCCATGTTATATAAGTTGATGTAATAGCGTCCCGGACGAGAACCATCAATTGCTGGTTCTTCATAAAAAGCACCACCAGCCGATTTTTCGCGGAATGCTTCCACAGGCATCACCACACAATCTGCTTTTGGTTTTGTTAAAAATAAACCATCCAACTTACCTTTCATGCTATATATAATTTTCACAGCTTTTACACGATAAGCTTCTTTGCCTTCTGCTGTTGTTGGATAGTAGAATTGTTTATCTGTGCGCATGAAATCAAAAAACTCTTTTAAGTTATCACTCTTAAAGTTTACTTTTTTCATAATTACACGCATTTCGTTGTGAATGCGTTCTACTTCTTTTAATCCCAATTCATGAATTTGATCGGCCGTTAAATTAGTAGTGGTTGTTTGTTTTAATGCAGCATCATAAAATGCATCGCCATCAGGCATTTTCCAAGCACCATCATCCGTAGTCGATTTTTTCTCTAATTCAGTCCAGTACGCAATTAGTTTTTCATAAGCAGGTTTTACAGAACTTAATAGTGCTTCTTCTGCTTTTTTGATTAACTCTTTTTTTGTTGCTTCGTCAACATCACTTAATTTGTTTGTTTTTGTTGTAAAGTCTTCAAGCAAGGTGCTAGCCGGTTTTCCTTTTTCGAATGGTGCACCTGTAATTACATTTTTGCAATCGTTGATTACATAAGGGAAAACAAATTTTGGAGGAATGATGTTTTTTTCTTCACGCAATTTTAAATTATCCACCAATTGTCCGAACAACGCATCTACCTTTTGTAAACGAGCAATGTAATCTTCGGCTTCTTTTTTATTTTCGATGGAATGAATGTTGATTAAGAATACAGGCACATCCGTTTGCAAACCTCC
>JBIIOB010000361.1:0-3199 GCA_044337125.1 Bacteroidia bacterium | reverse complement strand
TCGGCACTCCATAAAATGGGTTCGCCTATTAGTTTCATCAATGAATCATTTAGCGAATAATACATGGAATCGCATTTGCCTTGCATATCACTCTTGTAAAATTTCACATGGTGATGGGCATACAATTGTTTGTTCGATTTCATTTTTATTGAATCATTAACTGCTTTGTTTATTGCAATTCCTTTTTTGAGTGGTGTTGCTATTGCTTTCAATGTATCGGCATGTAGGAACAAGGTATCTTTTTCATACACTTGCATGAGCATAGTGTTGCCTGTTACTAGCGATTTTTCTTCCAGTTCCCAATATTTCGCATAGGCACCTGATATGATTATTTTTTGAGTGGTATCTATAATTTGCACATTTTGAATAGCTTTGCCAATTCCCTTTTTACGATCGTAATACAAACTATCACCAAACATTTTTTGTTCCTTGGTAAGGATGTAAGAGTTTTTACTGAACCTTGATTGATCTTTGAAGGTGTCATAATAACCATCTTCACAATAAATTAAATTGCTTTTGCTTTTGATGGTGGTTGGTCCCTTGAAGTAAGTAATCTTAGAAGAAGTATTGTAGCGCATGGTATCGCAATTAATTACAAATTGCGGATTGGTAAGCACTACATTTTTTTTGAATGTTAGGTCATTTGATTTGGCAAAGAAGTAACCTGTTTCGCTAGTTAGTACATTGTCCTTGTTAATGATACGTGCTGGAGTAACATAATATCCAACACTTGTTGATACATCATAATTCAAAGCATCGGTAGTCAATTGCATATCACCTTTATTCACCACCACATTATTGGTAATGATTGCTTTTTTTGTGTTCCCATCATACTTCAGCAAATCGCCATACAGATGGATACTATCGCCTTGTTGAATATGAATATGGTCGAAAGCTTCTAATGAATTGTTTTCATAAAAATAGGCGCTGTCGCAAAATAATAAGGTATTGTCTTGTTTGAATTGAACATTTCCAATCAATCGTTTAGCACCATTTCCAAGTTTCTTATCAAACTTGAGATGATCGGCATTTACAATTTCAATTCGTTTTTGAGAATAGGAAAGAGTAGGAGTGATGCATAAAAAAAGCAAAACAGAAAATAATTTCATTGTTTGTTGCATCAACGTATTATTCTCTGTTTTGCTCATAAGTTTGGTAAAAATGGGTCTTGAATTGAATTTACTTTTCGTAAAAACGATTTGCAAATGGCAATTACTATACCAATTCTTTACTACGAATTAATGTTTGTGTTCTATCTGGTCCAACAGAAACAATGGTTATAGGAACACCCGTTTCTTTTTCAACAAAAGCTATGTAATCTGCTAATGATGAAGGAATTTGGCTGATATCACTTAATCCTGTTAAATCCTGGTTCCAACCTTTTAATTCAGTATAGATTGGAGTCAATAATTCTGGTGAATAATCGTATGGTAGATAATTGATTTTTTCGCCTTGGTAATTGTATCCTGTACAAACTTTGATGGTATCAAAACCGCTTAAAACATCGGCTTTCATCATCATTAATTCGGTAACACCATTTACCATAACCGCATATTTTAATGCAGGCAAATCTAACCAACCAGTGCGTCTTGGGCGTCCGGTTACGGAACCAAATTCACGACCATTATTACGAATTTGATCACCTACTTCGTCAAATAATTCGGTAGGGAATGGACCACTTCCAACACGTGTACAATATGCTTTAAAAATTCCATAAACACTTCCAATGCGATTAGGAGCAATTCCTAAACCAGTACAAGCGCCTGCACAAATAGTGTTTGAGGAGGTAACAAATGGATATGAACCAAAATCGATATCCAACAAAGAACCTTGAGCACCTTCTGCTAAAATAGATTTATTGTTTTGAAATGCTTCATTGATGTAATGTTCGCTTTCAATTTGTGTGTATGTTTTTAATTGCTCAATCGCTTTGAACCATTCAGGTTCCATTTCATCTAAATTGTATTCGAAATTGTGATGCGATAAAATTTGTTTGTGTTTTTCAACCAATGCATCGTATTTGCTTTTAAAGTTTGGCAATGCAATATCTCCCACACGTATACCATTTCTACCTGTTTTATCCATGTACGTTGGTCCGATACCTTTCAAGGTGGAACCAATTTTTTCTTTCCCTTTTGCGGCCTCAGAAGCTGCATCTAATAAACGGTGTGTAGGTAAAATTAAATGTGCTCTTTTCGAAAACAATAATTTAGATTTAATATCAACACCCATTTTTATCAATGCATCAATTTCTGCCATTAAAACAACAGGATCGATTACTACACCATTACCAATAATATTGATTGATTTTTCATGAAATATTCCAGAAGGAATGGTTCTAAGAACATGCTTTATACCGTTAAATTCAAGAGTGTGACCAGCATTCGGACCACCTTGAAATCGTCCGATGATATCGTATTTCGGAGTTAATACATCTACAATTTTACCTTTACCTTCGTCTCCCCACTGAAGACCTAACAATACATCTACTTTCATTACCGTTTGATTAATCTTATTTATTTAAAATTGAAATTGCTTTTTCTTCAGAATCACATACATTGAACACACTGTTCAATTTAGTAATCACTAATAACTCAGTTATTTTTTTGTTGACATTGCAAATCGCAACATCACCACCAGCTTTGCGTGCTTTGGTTAAAATATTGATGAGCACATTTAATCCACTGCTGTTTAAATATTTTAAATCGGCAAGATTTAAAATAATTTTTGATTCAACTACTGCGGTAGCTGTTTCAATTTCTTGCATCAATTCCGTAGATTGATTTCTGTCGATAAGTTCGCCTTGTAAAAGGAATACATGCATTGCGTCCTTTTTACTTGATTTGTAACCGAATATCATATATTGCTTTTTATTTTTTTATGCTCACAAGCCCCATTTTTGGCTAGTTTACTACACTTTCCATAAAAGTTAAGTGAGTGATTGGTGATGTCGAATTGTAAAATATCACCAGCTGTTTTTTGAATTTGTTGTAAACGTGGATCACAAAATTCAAATACTTTTTCACAATCTGTACAGATTAAATGATCATGTTGTTTGTACTCGTACGATTTTTCGAAATGAGCAATGTTTTTACCGAACTGATGTTTGGTAACCAAATTGCAATTCAACAAAAGTTCAATGGTATTGTACAAGGTAGCTCTACTCACACGGTACTTTTTATTTTTCATATGAATGTAC
>JBIIOB010000031.1:0-10525 GCA_044337125.1 Bacteroidia bacterium | reverse complement strand
TTTTACAACACACTTTTATGTGCAGATGAACCTGCATTAGTAATTGAACCATTAAACGGGTATCGCTTAAAAGAACAATTACCATCCAACATAGGTGAATACAAATTACCATTAGGTGTTGTTGAAACCATAAACGAAGGAACAGATATTACAATAGTAACATACGGTTCGTGTTGCCGAATTGCAATGGAAGCTGTTAAACAATTAGCGGAAGCTGATATTTCGGTAGAAGTAATTGATGTGCAAACATTATTACCATTCGATTTAAATCATTCGATTGTAGAATCATTGATGAAAACAAATCGCTTGTTGATTTTAGATGAAGATGTTCCAGGTGGTGCAAGTGCATATATTTTACAAAAAGTTTTAGAAGAACAAGGTGGATATAATTATTTAGATGCTGAACCAAGAACATTGGCGGCAAAAGACCACCGTCCGGCTTACGGCTCAGATGGAGACTATTATAGCAAACCTAGTGCAGATGATGTATTTGATGCTGTATACGAAATGATGCAAGAAAGTAATCCAGCAAAATTTCCAAGAATCTACTAACAATAAAAGGGCGAAATTTTCGCCCTTTTATTTTATCCATTCCAAATTTATAAAAAATAGTATTTTAATTTTTTTCAATGAAAAGAACAACCGAATCCGACTCTAATTACAATTCACTCGAAAAAATGAGTGTAAAAGAATTATTAAGCAATATAAATAAAGAAGACAAAACGGTACCTGATGCAATTGAGAAAGTAATTCCAAAAATTGAAAAATTAGTAAGCGCAATTGTAAAGCAAATGCAAAATGGCGGTCGATTATTTTACATGGGAGCAGGTACTAGCGGACGTTTAGGAATTGTTGACGCAAGTGAATGCCCACCAACCTATGGCGTACCTCAAGGAATGGTAATTGGTTTAATTGCTGGTGGCGATAAAGCCATTCGTAAAGCAGTAGAATTTGCAGAAGATGATACCAAACAAGGTTGGAAAGACTTGCAAGCATATAAAATCACCTCTAAGGATGTGGTTATTGGAATTGCAGCATCTGGCTCTACACCTTATGTAATTGGCGCATTGGAAAATTGCAATAAAAATAATATTCTGACAGGTTGTATCGTTTGTAACAAAGGCAGCAATGTTGCAAAAGTGGCAAAACATAAAATAGAAGTGGTGGTTGGACCTGAGTTTGTTACAGGAAGCACACGCATGAAATCAGGAACAGCACAAAAGTTAGTTTTGAATATGATTTCTACCTCTGTAATGATAAAGCTTGGAAGAGTAAAAGGGAACAAAATGGTGGATATGCAATTAAGCAACAACAAGTTGGTAGATAGAGGAACGAATATGGTGATGAAAGAATTAAATGTATCCTACAAAAAAGCGAATGAACTACTATTAAAATATGGTAGTGTTAGAAAAGCAATAGATTCAATAAAAAAATAAATTAAGTAAAAAGGTTAATTTATTCCACATCTAAATTAACCAATTCCCCAATCAACTATTTCCCTAACCATGCAGGACATAGAACCATATTACAATTGGCGACATCACTACATAGCATCAGAGGATGAACGTTCGCCTTTTTATGAACGTGAATACAGTGAGTTTGAATATACCAATGCCATTTATAATTATCTAATACATCCTCAATGGGATGATATCGACTCCCCTACCCTCTATATTAAAATATTGTTTGTTGAATATGAACAAGGGTACGCAATCATTGAATTAATAGGTGAATGGAACGATGCCATCAATAATGATATTATGATCTTAAAACGTGATATCATCGAAAGAATAATGGAGTACGGAGTGAACAAGTTTATCTTAATTGGAGAAAATGTATTAAACTTTCATCATTCAGATGATTGTTATTATGAAGAGTGGTTTGAGGAGGTAGAAGATGGATGGATTGCTTTTCTTAATTTTAGAGAACATGTTTTAAAAGAATTCAATTCCGCTAACATTGATTATTACATTGTTTCAGGAGGCAAGTTAAATGATGTATCTTGGCGAACTAACTCACCACAACAACTCTTTGAGAAAGTTGATTTATTTGTTCAGAAAAGAATAGGATAAAATGAAAACAATAAATAATTATTTAATTCTATTTACAATTACAATCCTATCATTTGGCTGTAATGGACAAAATACGATTGATACACTAGAATTTCAAAAAGGCTACCCTACGATTCAAAACAATGCATTAGAACAACTCAAATCATTTCCTTCACCTAGGTATAAATCAAACAACACTTTCCTTCGTTTATTCAACTGGATGAGTCCTCACTACATGGGTGGAAAAGGTCAAAAAAACATTTCACTAGAACAATCAATCAATAATGCAGTTGCAATTCAGGAGGAGCTCTGTTTAAATTGGAATTACATGATTGTTCTTCCTAATCCATCCGGATTAAAGGACGAAACATCCATTATTAATCCTAAAATTCCATATAAACGATATATTGATTTTGCGAATGCTCATCCAGAAATCCCACTCACCCTTACAACATTTTGGTTACAAACAAATCCTAAACTGTTTGGTTATGAGCAACGTGGACCTAATGTTTCAAGACAAGATCATCCTGAAGCATTTTACATTGCTGATAAAAACAAAATAATGAAATGGAAAAAAATTAGTTATGCAGCACCCGATTCATTATTTATAAAAGATGGAATTATTGTACGGAAAAACATTGAGGTAATTTTAAAACAATTAACTAGACCTATTAATATCATCAATGAAAATGGAGAAGAGCCTCCCAATGTTTTTTCAAAAGCAATTTTAGAAAATGACCCCGCCTTAGTTAAAGATAAAAACGACTTAAAAATTGCTGACTGGGACGATTATATCGCCATTAAAAAAACAAAAATACGTACACTCTACTCATCGCAATTCATGAGTTTACCTGAATTAAAAAACACCGCATTTACAATTTATGCAGTAGAAGGCGGGCCTATAAATCGTTTCGACTGGCATTTCAGCAAAACAAGTTGTTCTAAAATAAAAGATAATTATTATTCCACTCCTGATTTTTATCCTAGAACTCCAGACAACTGGAAATCATGGAAAGGAGCTTGGCATGGTTGGAAATGGATAAACGATGGTCGTAAAGAAGAAATAAAAGATGGAGATAAATTTTTCTCTCCATTTGTAGCCGCAGGATGGTCATTTAACCCTGAAAAAGATATGCGTCCAGCTCAATGGCTTGGTTTATTAAAATGCTTAGGTGTAGTTGGTGCAGAGTTTTATTATGCAGGCTACTTTAACCTTAAAGCGCCTTTTTCACTTCCCGAAAATTATGTTTGGCAAGCAGCAATGCCAGCCTATGCGCAAGCTATAACTACTCAATATGAAGATGTGTTTTTTAAAGGAAATGTTTTATTCGATGCTAAAAATGAACCCATCATCACCTATCCAAATTCCGAAAATGATGTAATTGTTTCTGTTAGGAAACATGATACAATGGAAAAGTATGTTATTGCAGCCACCGTTCAACCCTCGTCCAATATAGAACGATTTCCATTACAGAAAAATATCACTATAAAAATTGGAAATCAAGAATTAAAAATAGAAGCCAGACGTCAAGGCAGTGTATATGTTTATGACAAATCTGTTAGCCCTGCAATATTTTATCAACTCGACAAATGGCATCAATACGAGCACCCTTCAAGATGGAGAAAAGAATGGATTAATGAAGCAGAAGTTTTGGATAACAGTTCAATAGCGAGTACCCAATTAATAAAAACGGAATACACTAACAATAGCAAATCAACTGACTTCACAAACGTAGAATCCTTTGTTGAAATAAACACGAATCAGTGGGTAGAATACACTATCAACAAAAGAGATATAGCAACAAGTAATGGTAAGATGTTTATTTTTTTGCGCATTAAAAACATAAAAGAAAACAGTATGGAAGTATCAGGTGTTTTAACCGAATCAATAATTATTGATTCGAAATCGAGCACAGATTGGAAATGGATAAAACAGGAAATTACGATTAGTTCAAAAGGAAATAACTCTAATACATTAAAACTAAAGTCGATAAGCGGTTCATTATCTATCGATAAGTTTATTATATCATCAAGCGAAACACTTCCGAACCTTGAAAATTATTGATTATCAAAACACATGATATACAACTCATAAAATTCAGGCAAACAAAAATTAAAAAGTAGCTCTAATTTCATTTTTTCGATCTCTATTTTTGATGGATTGAAACCTATAGTTTCGTTTTTCTTTATTGCATTTTGAGCAGTTATAAAACCAACGGAATTTCTTGTGCACAGAACAACCGCCACAAATAGGATGTTTTGCATGCGGAAAAGACTCACTGCCTTTCCCTAAATGAGTTCCTGGTGCACAATAAGCCCCATATTTTACTCGAACCACACTTTTATGAAGTCGCTTATGATGCAGCTCACACCTGCCAGGCTCTCCTTCAGCATGTTTAGAGACAAGGCATCCTGACGATAAGATTCCCACTAAACAAACTACTAAAAAGAGTTTAACTGAATGCATATCATAAATTTAGGCAAAGAATAAGTTAAAAACAACAAAAAAACAGTAAGCGTAATCACATACAGCCTCCCTCCTTTTTTGTTATATTTGTACTTCAAAAATTCAAGAATACTAATTTATAATATTTACGATATGCCAAAAGGATTTTATACCGTTCCAGTTCCTGTGAACGAGCCAGTAAAAAGCTATGCAGCTGGTAGCCCCGAAAGAATTGCAACACAAGCAATGTTAAAAGAATTGCGTTCACAAGAATTAGACATTCCGATGTATATTGGTGGAAAAGAAGTCCGTAGCGGAGAAAAAATTCGTCTTGCTCCTCCTCACGACCATAAACATACATTGGGATACTTTCATAAATCAACGAAAGAACATGTTACACAAGCTATTGATGCAGCATTAGCTGCAAAGCCGAAATGGGAAGCACTTTCATGGGAACACCGTGCTAGTATTTTTTTAAAAGCAGCAGAATTAATTGCTGGACCATACCGTGCAAAATTAAATGCTGCAACAATGCTAGGTCAGTCAAAAAATGCTTTTCAAGCAGAGATTGATAGCGCATGTGAAATCATTGACTTTTTAAAGTTTAATGTATTGTACATGACCGAAATTTACCAACAACAACCTCCAGTTGCCGGAACTGGATTTGGTGTTTGGAACCGGGTTGAACAACGTCCTTTAGAAGGATTTATATACGCATTAACACCATTTAACTTCACGGCTATCGCAGGTAATTTACCTACATCATGTGCCATGATGGGCAATGTGGTTGTTTGGAAGCCATCAAACACACAAGTATACTCTGCTAACGTATTAATGGAAATATTCATGAAAGCGGGATTACCAGATGGTGTAATTAATTTAATTTATCCAAGCGGTCCGGATGCTGCTGATGTAATATTCGCTCATGCTGATTTTGCAGGAATCCACTTTACAGGATCTACAGAAGTTTTTCAAAATATCTGGAAAACTATTGGTAACAACATTCATAAATTCAAAACATACCCTCGCATTGTAGGCGAAACGGGTGGAAAAGATTTTATCATGGCGCATAAATCTGCCGATGCTAAAATTGTTGCAACAGCTATCAGTCGTGGAGCTTTTGAATTTCAAGGTCAAAAATGTTCTGCTGCTTCTCGTGCATACATTCCGTCTAACATTTGGGAAGAAGTAAAAGCACAAGTAGTTGCTGATTTGAAAACATTCAAGATGGGACCAACAGAAGACTTCACAAATTTTATCAATGCAGTAATTGATGAAAAGTCATTTGATAAATTGGCAAAATACATTGATGCAGCAAAAGCAGATAAAAATATAGAAATTGTTGCAGGTGGAAATTATGATAAATCGAAAGGATATTTTATTGAACCAACAATTATCAAAGCAAATGACCCTAAATACGTAACCATGTGTGAAGAGTTATTTGGCCCGGTATTGACACTTTATGTTTATGATGCGGATAAATACGAAGAAACTTTAAAACTAGTTGACTCTACCTCTATCTATGCATTAACAGGAGCAATCATTGCGCAAGACAGATATGCGATTGAATTAGGCACCAAAGCTTTACGCAATGCAGCAGGTAATTTTTACATCAATGATAAACCAACGGGTGCCGTTGTAGGTCAACAGCCATTTGGTGGAGCAAGAGGTTCAGGAACGAACGACAAAGCCGGATCAATGATAAATTTATTGAGATGGGTTTCACCACGTACTATCAAGGAAACATTTGTTCCTCCAACGGATTATCGTTATCCATTTTTACAACAAGATTAATAAAAAAGCCCTTCTTGAAATTCAAGAAGGGCTTTTTTATTATATAAAGAAATTACTTCCCTTTTTCATTACTCATTACTTCATCAAACAGCATTTCAATTGTTTCTGCTTTCATTTTAACTGGAGTAACTTCTGCAAAAGCATCATTCCATTGAATCAACATATCTACTTTTTGCATATCCATCATTTTTCCGCCTTCCATACGCTCCCATTTTAACTTGTAATTATCGGTTCCGCCTTTTACAAGCATGATAGCATCCGACTTCGATTTTGCATTTGCATAAACATTTCCATCAGGCATTTTAACAGAAACTTTTGAGGGAAAAACAAAACCAATTTTATCACCAGTATAAGTAACATTAAATTTCACTTCTGTTTTATCTGTCTCCTTTGACACTTTATTTACGGTATTAGCAAATGGTCCAGTTTTAAAATCGTTTTGAGAAGCAGGCAATTTAAAATCTGGTGTTGGAATACCTTTTGAATTAGCGTCAACACGATACAAACCATCTAACACAAACTGATAATTTTTAATTGAATTATAACCAGCACCTTTCAAGTTTACAACTCTAAAGTCACTTTCATTTGGAGATATTACCAACCATTTTTCTTGAGGTTTTTCTTCTTTTCCATTTACAATAAACTTACATTCTTCTGGTTTTAAAATCAAATAATCATTCGTCTTGTTCATGATTTTCAATTTAAACTTTGTTTCACCAGCGGTAGAAACAGCATTGTCAACGATAATAACAATATCGTTGGTTTCCATTTTTAAATCTTTGTAAAATATTTTTGCATATTTTACTTCTTTCTGCGCAAAAATGCTTCCAACAAGGCTAACAGCCAAAACGAGTGTAGTAACTATTTTTTTCATTTTTTTATTTTTTAGGGTTTAGTGCTCAATTACAATTATGCTGCCAATTTTAAAAATTCATTTTTTTTAGCTTCAAAAAAGCATTTTTTTCAATATCTGCTATTTCTAATAGAAGATCAGCACATACTTCAAAATCTTTTTGTTCGTTTTTGATTCTACCTTTGTAAATGCGTCCCATTTGAACTGCACTTTCTCTCCATAAATCACCAGCCTTTGTAAAATCTTCTGAAATAGATAATAATTGTTCATTAGGAACATACTGATAGGCTTGTTCCAGAAACGCTGCATACAAGAAGCGAAAACCGCCTCCACCAGTGCCAATTTCTTCTTGCATACGTACAATTTGACCTAAATAGAGGCCAGCTTTACGTGGTCCTAACTTACCTCTCCACTTACGAATTTGTTTAGAAGTATATTTTATCCCATCAACACCTGCAATATTTCCAGGAATATGAAGCATATCACGAGCACTTCGCTTTATCCCTTTAATGATTCCTTTTTTAATTGTTTCGTTATCCACTTTATGAACGTTTTCGGGATAATAAACATGCCCTTTAGGAGCTAGTGGTCCTTTTGCAAAACGAACCTTAATCATATCCTCATCTGATAAAGTGGTAACCGTTTCCATTACAGGATCACTAATCAAATAATCATTCCCATGCTTTCCATAAACAATTAAATTATGTGCATTAAAATGAAATCGATATTCTGGTGGGAAATAAGGCAGATTAAAAACACCTACTTGACAACCTACTGGAACACCCTCCATAATTTTTTTATCCAAGAAATCATGTGCTGCTTTTTCATTCGTCCCAAATTTTTTACGAACTACTTTAACTCCTAATGATTTACACGTACGACTAAAAATCCAACCAGGCATGCTTCTGTAGGATATTGCTGGACCATTGTTAATACTTAGAATAGGAATATGGATATAGAAAATTCCAGAACCCATTCCAAAAGCCAATGGTTCGGTCATAAAATCTAATCCATGGTATCTAAGCAAACTTGTTGTTGCTCCGTTTTCACAATGTGCTGCCTGAATATGTTTAAACGTTGTTATTTCCTTATCCATACTATCCTTTAAAATTCTTTAATTCATCAACACTCACTTCAAAAGCTTTCGCATAAATAGCCAATTTTTTATCACTCAAATTTTTAAATACATCGGGTTTCATATGTCTTTTTATGGTAAAACTCCAAAAGCCTGTATAACCAGATAAAACTGGCATGTCCATCAATCGTAATTCCATAAAATAATAAACGGGGCTTTTTTCACCATTTCTAACAAGTTGTCGAGCCTCTTCCACACGTTCATTAATATCTTCCCATGCATTATCGAGTGCTTGTTTTTTTACATCCCAACCAGTACTCAAACCGGTTGTGTATTTACCATCATTGTCTTTCACATAACACAACTCACGCGTCATCGCTTTTAATGCACTATCATCTTGAGGTAATTCTTCTTTTTTCATTTTTGATTTTCTAATTAAACCAATTCTGTTTTGTAAAACCACATTTTCGCAACATCCATAGCAATTGAATCATCAACAGGCAAAGCATTTTCGCTTGTAGTATCCACTGTTCCGTTTAATGTAATGGTATATGGATTAACTTTCATATCGATAGGAGTTCCTTTTACTTCATTACTTACCAAACGAAACACTTCGGCAGCAACTTGTTCTAGCATTTTTACGTTCGATTTTACTCTATCTAACAATTCTTTTGTTGAATGTTGATTTTCGATTCCTTGCTGAAATTGTTTTAAATAGCCTAAATCCAATGGATCGATGTATTTATTTTCAAATACTTTATTTTCGTGAGGCAACCATTCCAAAAATAAATCCTGCATGCATTTGTTCAGCATTTGGAATTTTCTTCCGATTGAATCTTCCGAAACAAATAATTCTTTCAACACTTTTAAATCTGTAAATCCTTTGTTAGTAAACAATAAGCATGGTACTGACCAATAAATTGCCCAATCCCAAAATATTTTCATCACCATGATTTGTGAGCTACCCATTAATTTATATTTATCTTGATAAATAGGTAACCAGCTTTCGAACCAACGTAAATGCGTTTGTTCATATATTTGAGCGCGAACGGTAATGTCTTCCCCACTAATATCTCTTAAGATTAAATCACTTAACCAAGTATTGTTTAATGAAATAAAATCACTACCAGGTGAATAGAAAGGGTCCAAGAAAACTCCTGCTTCGCCTGTTACAGCCCATCTTTCGGAAGAGTAAATGCGCTCGCTATCATGAGCGAAATGACGTAATATTCTAAAATCTAATAATTCATTTTCTGGAGGACAAACATGTTTATATGCTTGCGGCTCATTCTTTTTAATCCATGCAACTGCTTTTTCATAGGTGTTAATGGTATCAAATGGATGAATATCCTGATCGGCAACAATTCCAATACTCGTATTCTTTGACCCCAATGGAATGATCCACAACCAATAACCTTTATCTATTAAATGTACGGTGCTTAAATAACGAAGCTTTGGAGCTAAAAAGGTTTTCCATTTATCGTTATCACTCCATTCATCAATATCCACAACACCTTTAACACGATACCAAACAGCATTTACATCGTGTGGTGCTTTCTTTTCAAATTTCAATTTACGTTTCAACAAACTAAAACGGCTGGTTGCATCCACCACCCACTTAGCCTTTAAACGCTTCTCCTCTCCTTCATGGTTATATACAACCTCATGTCCTTCCGAAGAAAAAACAACATCTTTTACCCTAGCACCCAACATAAATTCGGTACCAAACGTTTTTGTGTGTTTTTCTAAGAAATTTTCAAATGTTCCTCTATCCAATTGGTGACTAGGAACAGGTAATTTTAAACGAGGCCCCAACTCTACTCTATTTGAAAGTTCTTCTTTACTGCCATCATTAAAGAAAAAGCGAAGTCCGTGCTTGGGAAGTTCAAACTCTTCCAAGTATTCTTTCAACGCTAATACTTCACGAAAATAATGAGTTGCTAACTCAACGGTTGACTCACCCACTTTATGAGCAGCAACTGGCGCAATCGTATCACGGTATTCCATTATTAAAATAGAAATACTCGGATTTGCTTTTTTTAATTGAATAGAAAGGGTTAAACCAGCTAATCCTCCTCCAGCTATAATTACATCATATTTATTTTGCATGAATGCTCGCTTTTAGTATTTATCAAAGATATTAAAATTAGACTAGTTTAATTGTAATTGGATGCTAAAAAAATGTTGTATTTTCAAATTAAAATACAGTTTTCAAAATACTACTCATAAAAAAATCCCCAACAAATTGTTGGGGATTTTTTTTTATTTTTTCTCAGGAGCTTTCTCCCCTTTTGGAGGCATTGGAC
>JBIIOB010000360.1:0-3206 GCA_044337125.1 Bacteroidia bacterium | reverse complement strand
CACCAACCACTTTTGGGATTGATAACTTGTCGACACAGTTTCCTGGTAGTGCACAGCATTGTGGCGATGACTTATATTTTGCTGGAAAAAATGGTTCAAATGCCACTCGATTAATAGCTGTAAATGGTTTAAGTTATGCTGTTCAAACCAATACGTTTGGATTACCGAGTACTCAACCTTCTATTTTTTAAACAGCAGGAGGAATAGAAATGATTGGTAGCCCACTTCCAACTACGAGTGCTGAAAAAGCTGTTTTTAAAGTTTCATGCTCGCCTTCAACAGGTATAATGAGTTACAATCAAAATGTTAGTTCCTTAAATTTATTTCCAAACCCAAGCAATGGCGATTTGTATATTCAATCAAATATTAATTACAATAAAATAGAAGTGTTTTCGCTACAAGGGCAATTAGTATTTTCTCTTAAGTCAGGAACATCAAAAATAGATGTCTCAAATTTTGAGAATGGCTTTTATTTCATAGTATTGAGCAATGAAATTGGGCAAACAATAACCCAACGTTTTGTTAAAATGAATTAAAGATATTGACTCCTAAAAATGGAAACGCTCCTTTATGGGAGCGTTTTTGTTTTTTATTAGGTGCTTAACTGAATTTAAACAAGAGGAAATTATTTTGTAGCTAAAAACAGAGTACCTTTAAACAAAAAAGAGATGTGTTTTTCTACCAGTGCAAGTTTTGGAGCAGGAATAGTGCTGACCGCAATTGGAGTTGCTTCAGTGAAAAAAATCAATAAACCTTCACAAGCACTATATGCAAGTATGCCATTATTATTTGCTTGCCAGCAATTTATTGAGGGTTTCGTATGGTTAAGTTTAACAAACCCTGAATATTCCTATTGGCAATCGATACCCACGAATTTGTTTTTGTTTTTTGCACAGGTCCTTTGGCCAATTTGGGTTCCACTTTCTATCTTTTTAATTGAAGAAAATAAAACAAGAAAAAAGATTTTATTGGTTTTATTGGCTATTGGAATCCTGCTTTCATCCTATATTAGTTATTGTATGTTTAATTATACAGTTGATGCCTATTTATCGCCCTATCATGTGAATTATGTCCCACATTTCCCTAAAATAAATCCAATGCTGGGCGCTCTTTACTTTTTACCAATCTTTTTGCCCTCCTTTGTTTCGGGTATAAAAAATATGTTTTGGCAAGGTCTTCTTTTGGTTTTATCGTATGTAGTTACCAAATTGCTTTTTAATGATGCCGTTATTTCTGTATGGTGCTTTTTTGCAGCCTTGGTAAGTATCATGGTGTTTTTGGTAATGAGTAAACTGCCGAATACTTCAAAAATAAATTAAATTCTATCTAATACTCTATTTAGTAAAAAAGCCTGTTATTCAGATTGTTATGTTAATTTTTTAGATTTGATTGTTGCAGAATCTTCAAATTTCTCCAATCTAAAATTGTAGGCCTTTATTTCGGCTTAAAATATACCTCAATTAAGCCCTAAAACACTTGCCCAACTAAAATAAAAGTATATTTTTGTATCCTCTAAAAATTACAATTAATTTATTTACAATAACACAATGGCACAAGTAGAGTTGATTATGCCCAAAATGGGTGAGAGTGTTGCAGAAGCAACAATTATTAAATGGTTAAAAAAAGAAGGCGACAAAATTGCTGCTGACGAAACCGTATTAGAAATAGCTACTGATAAAGTGGATTCAGAAATACCTTCTACTGCTGAAGGTACATTGATAAAACGATTATTCAATGAAGGGGATGTTGTTCAGGTAGGAAAAGCAATTGCTATTATTAGTACAGATGCCAATGCCGTGGTTGAAACACCAAAAGTAGAAGCACCAATCGTTGCCCAAACAACTGTTCAAAAAGAAGTAGCTGTTAATCCAGTAGCTGAAGTTGTTGCTATTGATAAAAATTCAGCATCAGGTAAGTTTTACTCTCCATTGGTTCGCACTATAGCTCAGCAAGAAGGCATTTCAATGGCAGAGCTAGATAGCATTCAAGGAACAGGAACGAATGGTCGTGTTACAAAGAATGATGTATTGGCATATATTCCGAATAAAGGAAAACAGGTTGCAGTTGCTCAAGCTACGCCACAAGCGCAAGTTGTGAAGGAAGCTGCTCCAGTTGTAACAACCGCACCAGCTCAAAATAAACCAGCCGTTTCAGTAAATGCCGGTGACGAAATAATTGAAATGGATCGTATGCGTAAATTAATTGCTGATCACATGGTGATGAGTAAGCATACTTCTCCTCATGTAACTTCATTTGTTGAAGCAGATGTTACAAATATTGTATTGTGGAGAGAAAAAGTGAAAAAGAATTTTGAAAAACGTGAAGGAGAGAAATTGACCTTTACACCAATTTTCATTGAGGCACTTACCAAAGCTATTAAGGATTTCCCAATGATTAATATTTCAGTTGACGGAAATAAAATCATTAAACGTAAAAATATCAATATTGGAATGGCTGCAGCATTGCCAACAGGAAATCTAATTGTACCAGTAATTAAAAATGCAGATCAATTAAATTTGGTAGGAATTACTAAACAAGTAAATGATTTAGCAAATCGTGCTCGTGCAGGTAAATTATCTCCAGATGAAATTTCTGGTGGTACTTACACACTTACAAATGTTGGTTCATTTGGAAATGTTTTCGGAACACCTATCATTAACCAACCCCAAGTGGCTATCCTAGCTGTTGGTGCAATTAAAAAGAAACCAGCTGTTATCGAAACACCACATGGTGATTTAATTGGCATTCGTCATTTCATGTTCTTGTCTCATTCATATGATCATCGTGTTGTTGATGGTTCATTAGGTGGTCAGTTTGTGCGTAGGGTTGCTGATTATTTGGAGCAATGGGATGTGAATAGAGAATTGTAATTTTAAAATAATTTTTATGAAGAAAAATAGTTTCATATTAGGTTTAGCAGCACTATTCGTTGTTCTTTCGAATGGAGTATTTGCTTTTTCTCCAATTGCTGATAAGGATTATAAAAAAATCTTTGAGGAAGCAGAAACCAATTTTGAAAATGAAAATTATACAGCAGCATTAAGTTTATACATGCAGCTGGATTCAATTGATAATGGTAGCAATGCTAATACAAAATTCAAAATTGGCTATTGCTACCTTTATGCACCTACTTACAAAACAAAATCAATTCCTTATTTTGAAGCAGCTATTAAAAAGATTTCCAATAGCTATGAAATGGGCGAAAT
>JBIIOB010000359.1:0-3208 GCA_044337125.1 Bacteroidia bacterium | reverse complement strand
GGATTTTTACCTGGAGAGTTGTTTACAGGAAATCATCCACTACTTGAAAAAGGATACAGCCCAATGGCTGTTCGTTTTTTTATGATGCAAACTCATTACCGCAGTACACTTGATTTTTCGAATGAAGCCCTTCAAGCTTCTGAAAAGGGATATGCCCGACTAATGAATGCAATTAAATTATTAGATGTACTAAAACCATCGAACACTTCTACTTCAAACATTGCTGAATTAAAAGCAAAATGCTATGAAGCAATGAATGATGATTTTAATGCGCCAATTCTAGTTGCTAATCTATTTGAGGGTGCACGTATCATCAACTCGGTAAATGATGGCAAAGAAACAATTACAGCTGATGATTTATCAACTTTAAAAGCTACAATGCACAATTTTGTTTTTGATGTATTGGGATTAAAATCTGAAAGCTCAAATACTTCAAAAGACAAAGCTTTACAGGGTGTAATGGAAATCATATTAGAAATCAGAAAGGATGTAAAAGCAAAAAAAGATTTTGCAACATCTGATAAATTGCGTGATGATTTAGCAAAGAATAAAATTACTATAAAAGATACTAAAGATGGAGCTACTTGGTCGATTCAAGAATAAAGTTATTGCACTTTTAGGAATTACAACTTCATTACTCATTACTTCCTGTGGCAATGAAACCGAACAAACAACGGAAACACCTCAACAACCAAAAGTTGAAGTAGTAAAAACACCTGCACCAAATTTTAATGCCGACTCTGCCTATTCATTTGTAAAAGCTCAAATTGATTTCGGACCGCGCGTACCAGGAACTGCAGCACATGCAAAGTGTGCTGACTATCTTTCTGCAAAACTAAAATCGTATGGATTTGAAGTTATTGTTCAAAATGGAACGGTTACGACCTTCGACAAAAAGAAATTTAATCTAAAAAACATCATCGGTTCGTTTAAGCCAGAATTACAAAGTCGAATTATGCTTTGTTCACATTGGGATACTCGTCCATGGGCAGATGAAGACACCAAGGATGCTGACAAGCCATTCGACAGTGCCAATGATGGTCCAAGCGGTGTAGGTGTTGCATTAGAAGTAGCTCGACAAATTAGCCTATCAAACCCAAACATTGGAGTAGACATTATTTATTTTGATTTAGAAGATTGGGGGACCAGTGGTGATAATGATTCATGGTGTTTAGGTTCTCAATACTGGGCAAAAAATTTACATAAACCCAACTATTATGCAAACTTTGGAATTTTGATGGACATGGTAGGAGCACCAAATGCAATGTTTCCAAAGGAAGGAAACTCTGTGGAATTAGCAAGTGCAGCAGTAGAAAAAGTTTGGAAAGCAGCAAACGATATTGGTTATGGGAATTATTTTGTTTCACAAACTCGTAATTTTGTTGGGACAGACGATCATTTACCAGTAAACAAAGCGGGCATTCCATGTATTGATATCATCGAATACAATCAAGCAACAGGAGGTTTTGGAGAATACCACCACACACATAAGGACAATATGGATGTGATTGATAGAAACACATTAAAAGCTGTTGGTCAAACATTGTTGGAGGTAATTTATTCTGAAAAATAATTTTTCAGAGATAGCACTACCCTTCTCTCATGGAGTGGGCGCATTACAAAATGAAAAAAATTCTAATTATACGTTTTAGTTCGATTGGTGATATTGTGCTAACAACTCCAGTTTTACGATGCATTAAGGAGCAAAAACCCGAAATTGAAATTCATTATCTAACAAAAAAATCATTCAAGGGAATTTTAGAACACAACCCTTATCTATCTAAAATCCATACAATAGAAAAAGACATAAACGAAATTGCGAAAGAACTAAAAGCTGAGAATTTTGATTTTGTAATTGACTTGCACAACAACCTCCGATCCTTACAAACAAAAAGAATCATTGGAAAACCTTCTTCCTCTTTTAAAAAATTAAATTTTAAAAAGTGGGTATTGGTGAACTTCAAAATCGACAACATGCCTGCAATGCACGTAGTAGATCGTTACCTGGAGACAGCTACTTCCCTTGGAATTAAAAATGATTTAAAAGGATTGGATTATTTTATTCCAACAAAGGACGAAGTACAACTTCAATCACTACCTTCAACACATCAAAATGGATATATAGGATTTGTAATTGGTGCCAAACATTTTACAAAGCAATTACCTACAGAAAAAATAATAGCAATTTGTAAAAAGCTTAATCACCCTATAATTTTGTTAGGAGGTAAAGAAGATAAAGAAAGAGCAATAGCAATCGAAAAGGCTGTTGGAGTTACTATATACAACGCTTGCGGCAATTATAACTTAAATCAATCGGCATCGCTTATTAAACAAGCAAAAAAAATCATCACCCATGATACGGGCTTGATGCACATTGCAGCTGCATTCAAAAAAGAAATTATTTCTGTATGGGGCAATACAGTTCCGGCATTTGGCTTCACTCCCTATTTACCAGATAGTAAATCAAAAATTGTAGAAGTGAAAAATTTAGCATGCCGACCATGTTCAAAAATTGGCCATGACAAGTGCCCGAAAGGACATTTTAAATGCATGATGGAGATTGATGAGAATGAGATTGTAAACTAATTACTCCCCCATAAACAAAGCTTTAAGCTCTGTTGCATCCGAAGGCTTCATTTTTCCAGCTAAAATCAAACTTAATTGTTTTCTGCGTAAAGCACCTTCAAAACGTTTTTTCTCTTCGTCTGTTTCAGGAACTAAAGCAGGAACTGGCAATGGAGAACCATTTTGATCAACTGCAACAAACGTATAAATCGCTTCGTTTGCCTTCACTTTTTCACCTGTTACAGGATCTTCTACCCACACATCAATAAATACTTCCATAGAAGTACTGAATGCACGAGAAACCTTTGCTTCCAATGTTACCAAGCTAGCATGATTGATAGGCATATTAAACGAAACATTGTTTACCGATGCTGTTACCACTACTCTTCTACAATGACGATGAGCAGAAATAGATGCTACAATATCCATCCACTGTAATAATTGACCACCAAATAAGTTACCAAGTGTATTGGTATCGTTTGGTAATACTACTTGTGTTTGGATTGTCAATGAGTCCTTTGGTGATTTCGATTTCATAGTGGTAAGATTTTCAGCAAAGATAAGTAGTTTATTAGAAGTGGATGGATGCAAACTTGAAAGATTTTGCGTTCATTGCTATTTCCTTTGTACTTTTGTTTAAATC
>JBIIOB010000358.1:0-3210 GCA_044337125.1 Bacteroidia bacterium | reverse complement strand
CCATATAGCTTAGCCCAGGACGAACCAGTTGCTGCGACCATTTACCTGCCCATTCAGTCCCACGCAATCCAAAATCAAAATAAAACGACCAATTCTTTTTGAAATTAATTTTCGTAAAATCCGAAAACCACAATGAATTAGAATGCTTTATACTATTCTGACTAAACAGTGTGAAAGAAGAAAAAATCAAAAAGGAAACAATGATTTTTTTCATAGCTCAATTATTCTTCACAGGAATAAATTTATTCAAAATAGTATAGAAATAACAGCCAAGGCATATACCGAATACACTCTCTAATAATGCACAAGCAAGTAATACCAAACTGGCAATTAAAAATAACACATACAAATTCGAAATTTGTGCGATAAATATGAGCAGGGCAAACACAATTCCGATCTTTGCAGCAAATAATTTGGGAGCACTATCAATTGGTTTTGGCTTAATATTTAGTGCTTCAACTATACTTTTTGAAATAGATCTCAAAACACTATATTTTCCAAAATCAAAGCCCCTCAAGCTGAAATCAACAATCAAGAATAAGGATAATAGGTAATAATCAGTGATCAATATAAATGCAGTAATTATAACCGTTAAAAGTGCAACAGTACGCACAATATTTTCATCTGTTCTTCCGGCTGAAACCGGGCAAGTAATATTTATTCCTGTTTTCATCATTTGGTTTATTTAGTTCAACAAATATTTCCAATCAGTCAGACTTGCAGGAAATTGCTCATGCAGCTTCACGACATCTCCAATTACAATAATTGCTGGGGCAGCCACTTTTTCTCTCGCTGCGATATCTACAATAGTATCGATAGTGCCCAATGCAATTTTCTCATTTTTTAATGATCCATTTTGAATAATGGCAATTGCTGTATCCTGTTTTTCGTATTTAGTAAACACATCAACAATTTCATTCAATTTGTTTAGTCCCATTAAAATGACAACTGTGGCTGTGGATTGGGCTGCTAGCTTTACATCATTCGACAATTGACCATTGCTAGTTGTTCCTGTAACTACCCAAAAGCTTTCATTCGTTCCTCTGTTTGTTAATGGTATACCTTGTAATTCAGGAACAGCAATACTGCTGGATATTCCAGGAACAACTGCTGTTTCAATATTAAAAAGTTCTGCGTATGCTTTTTCTTCATATCCTCTTCCAAATACAAAAGAATCTCCACCTTTTAAACGAACAACATGTCCGTAGGTAAATGCAAAATCAACTATCAATGAATTGATTTGATCTTGTGTATAGGTATGATTTGAATTTCGTTTACCTACATAAATTTTAACTGCATGCGAAGGAGCATATTTTAATAATTCTTTATTTACCAGTGCATCATAAAGTATTACATCGGCACTCGCAATTGCTTCAACTCCTTTAACTGTAATCAAATCAACATCTCCAGGTCCTGCGCCCACTAAAGTTAATTTTGGATATATATTATGTCTTGTTTTCATTTTTTATAGTATTTAATTGTTTTCTTTTTGATTCAATAATTTTTATCGTTTTATTCGTTTTAAAAAAATTATCGTACCAACAACTATCATACTTTATGTGTGTTTTAAATTTTGTTTTCATTTTTAGCTATTTTGCTTATTTCGAATCTCTTTTGCTTGTTGAATAAAATCTATTGCTTCCCCTAAATAAGTTTTCGCAAATTGTTTCGATGGTTCATTTTGATTTATCTGTAAAACAAATTCTTTAAATGTATTGTTAACTCTAATTTCGTTTGTCTCCACATACTGTTTGTCAAAATCATTGATTATTCCATGATGTGTATTTGTAGGTACACTTTTATCTAACAACAATGCTTTGGCTGCACTAATGATAGCAGCATAACTGTGGTAAATACTATCAGCAAACAATTCATCATCAAAACTTGATTTTGCCCAATCCAACTTTTCTTCTGCTTCAAAAATCAAGGTTGCCACCAAATCAATTAAAACACCCGCACATTCGCCCACACCTATTTCTGTTTTAAATTGTTCTGAATGTCCCCAATCTATATAATCGTCTGCAACCAACGTTGTATTATCAGCATGCGGTTTTAATAATTGATAGAAATAATCTTTCCCTTTTTTATCATAATAGGTATTAAAATATTCCCCTTCCACAGCATTCTTTTCAAAATCAATCAATAATGTTCTTAAAACAGCTGGACCACGTTTACTTGGAACTTTTATAATTTTTTCAGCTATTCGTCCTTCTCCATTTCCCAATACGCCACCACCTAATACTAGTTGTAAAGCTGGTACTACATTACTCCCACTTTTAAAAGAACTACCATGAAAACCGATTTGAGCCAATGCATGCTGACCACAAGAATTCATGCAACCACTGATTTTTATTTTTATATCATTATTGAACAACAATTCAGGAAACTCTTCTTTTATAACTCGCTCCAATTCCGTGGAGATTCCTGTACTACTAGATATTCCAAGATTACAGGTATCCGTTCCAGGGCAAGCAGTAATATCGCCAACAGAATCAAAACCAACATCTGCCAATTTTAATTTCGCTAATGCTTTGAACAAAGCAGGCAAAGCTCCTTTGGGAACAAACTTTAACAACAAGCCTTGATTGATGGTGATGCGTATATCATCCGATGCATAAGTACTTACTACTTCTGCCAATTTTCTTGCTGTTTGTGAATTCAAATTACCTAAACCAACTTTTATGAAAACACCATAGAAGCCTTGCTGCTTTTGTTCAAACACATTAGTTACTAACCAGTCTTTATAATTTTCATCATCGCTAACTTTAAATGTCGTAAATGAAGAATTAATGTATTTTTCTTTTGAAATTACTGCTTCACGATTTATTTCAAATGATTTCACATTCAATGCTAATCGTTCTTCTTCTGTTAATCTCAAGAATTCATCAATACCAATTTTGTTAATAAGGTATTTGATACGTGCTTTATGCCTACTTAAACGCTCACCATGTCGATCAAACACTCTTACAACAGCTTCTGTAAAAGGAATTAATTGGTCTTCTTCTAAAAATTCAAAAGCTGTTTTAGCTAAAAAAGGTTGAGCACCCAATCCACCACCAATCAACACTTTAAAACCACGAACTATTTTCCCTTCGATAATTTTCACTTTGGGGATAAATCCTAAATCGTGCATAAACGTGTAAGCTGTATCATCATCATTCGAAGAAAAAGCAAATTTTAATTTACGTCCCAACTCTTGTCCGAATGGTT
>JBIIOB010000357.1:0-3212 GCA_044337125.1 Bacteroidia bacterium | reverse complement strand
ACATTAAGAGCTAATATTGAAAAAACAATCCAGCAAGCCATACCAGACAAAGAGTATGATGCTTTCAGGAAATTTATGTTTGAAAAAACAGTTGATAAAAAAATTCATTTGTTGGAAGAAGGTGATAAATGCAACTACATTTATTTTATTCAAGAAGGAGCTTGTTACTCCTACATCACCGATTTAAAAGGCGATAAACATGCAATTCAATTTTCATTAGAAGGCTACTGGATTTCTGATTTATATAGTTTTTATTCAGGGAATAAAGCTATTTACAATATTGAGACATTAGAACCAGTCAAGGTGCTGATGCTTAATAAAGAAAATTTCGAGAAAGCATGCTGCTCCATTCCTATGATTGATCGTTTCTTCAGAATTTTAATTCAAAATGCTTATGTAGCAGTTCAATACCGATTAGCCAAAACCAATAGTGAAGATGCCGATCATAGGTATCAAGAATTCGCTCAAAAATACCCTGCATTCATTCAACGTATCCCTCAATATTTAATTGCTTCTTACCTCGGCATTAAGCCCCAATCGCTCAGTCGTATTCGAAAAGAAAGCACTAGCAAAAAATAAATTCCTCCTTTTTTCATTTATTAACCTATGTTAAGTTGGTTCCTGATTTTTCGTTGGACCTTTGTGTCGTTAAATAATTTTACAACTAAAAAAATAAAAACATCATGGAAAATACAACATGGGTATTGGACCCAACACACAGTGAGATTACATTTAAAGTAAAACATTTGATGATTTCAAGTGTAAAAGGTGAATTCAGAAATTTCGATGCTACAATCACAGCAGCTGGATCAGATTTCAGCAAAGCGACTGTTAGCGCAACCATCCAAGCTGCATCGGTTTTTACGAACAACGATGATCGTGATGGACATTTAAAAGGAGCTGATTTTTTTGATGCTGAAAACCACAAAGAAATTAATTTCACAGGAACATCATTTACAAAATTAGATGATGAGAACTATCAATTAAAAGGAACACTTACCATCAAAGGTGTTAGCAAAGAAGTAAGCTTGGATGTTGAATTTGGAGGTGTAAATAAAGATCCTTGGGGAAATGAAAAAGCAGGTTTTTCATTGAGTGGAAAAATCAACCGTAAGGATTGGGGGTTGAATTGGAATGCAGCGCTTGAAACAGGTGGAGTATTGGTGAGTGATGAAGTCAAAATAAATGGTGAAATCCAATTTGCTAAAAAAGCATAATTAAAATTGCGTTAACGTGTTTATTCAATTAAAATAAACACGTTAACTTTATATTCAAATTAAAAACCACACTAATCCATTGGATATGGAACGTTCTCGTTTTTTAAAATTAATGTTGGCTTCACCATTACTATTTTCGGCTATGAAACTAAGAGATTTAGAAACCATGACCAATGGTTTAACTGAGACAGAAAAAATGCCTGTACTATTTTTAGGACATGGCAGTCCGATGAATGCCATCGAAGAAAATGAGTTTGTTGCTGGGTTTCGTGCAATGGGAAAAGACATTCCAAAACCGAAAGCAATTTTGGTAGTTTCAGCACATTGGGAAACAAAAGGAACATTTGTAACGGCTATGGACAAACCGCAAACGATACACGATTTTGGTGGTTTCCCAAAAGCCTTATTCGACTTTCAATATCCAGCACCAGGTAGTCCAGAAATAGCAACTGAAACGAAAAAAATCATTACCAAAACAACAGTTGGTTTAGATGATAAATGGGGATTGGATCATGGCGCATGGTCGGTAGTAACACATCTTTACCCAAAAGCGGATATTCCAGTTATTCAATTGAGTATTGATTATACACAGAATGCACAATACCATTATGAGCTGGCAAAAGAATTGGCTTCTCTACGCAAAAAAGGAGTATTAATTATTGGCAGTGGTAATATGGTGCATAACCTTGGCATGATTGCTTGGGATAAATTAAATGCCGATTCATACGGTTATGATTGGGCAATTGAAGTGAATGAAAAAATGAAAGGTTTTATTTTATCAGGCGATCATCAACAATTGATTAACTATCGTAACCAAGGTAAAGCATGGGATTTAGCAATACCAAGTCCGGAATACTATTTACCGTTATTATACACTCTTGCATTAAAAGATGAAAAAGATACTATCTCTATTCACAACGATAAACCAGTGGCAGGTTCATTAACTATGACCTCGGTGAAGATTGGGTAAGAAGAATAATATTCATAAAAAAGCCGATACAATTGTATCGGCTTTTTTGTTTTTGAAATAGTAGTTCTACAAGGCATCCAAAATACCAAAGAGTACATCCAGAAAGATAGATGGATCGCCAATTCCAGCTAGAATTATTCCTAATACTAACACTATTAAACCAACAACAAAAAGCGAATTCGAAAGAGGTGGATAAGTATTTACGGTGACTGCGCTTATTACCAATAAAACTACTCCTAAAAGACCTACGATAATTCCGAGTAAAATAAATACATCAGCATAACCGTTGGAACGTGCTTTTGTAGCTTTCAATGAAGTGCATTGGACAATACCGGAAACAATTGAACTTTTTTTAGGAGTAGCTGCAATTGCAGAGGATGGCATTCTTTCATTTTCCGAAACCGAATCTGTATTAATAAGTGAAACTGATTTCATTGGTTCATCACCCAATTTAGTATCATCATGCTTCTGTCCTACTATTTCTGTAGAATTGGTAATTACTTCTTCTGTATTTTCAATTACAGTAGGTTTGTTTGACGACTGATGTTTAATGGATTTATTGGAAACATAAAATCCAGGACGGTATAGCCTCTTTTCCACTGAACATGAAAAAAAGAAAGGAGAATGGATACTAAAAGCAAGTAGCTACTGTACTTCATTTATCTAAAGTACAATTAATTTGGATAAATGAAAAAGTCTCAGATTTCTTTGAGGCTTTAAATTATTGAATGAAACTAAACGAATTAATAAGTGCGAAAAAATCAAGTGCAAAAAAAATCAGAGTTTCAAGTGTTTCGCTCTCGCTCTGTATTTTTTAAAATTAAGAAAGGTTTTTGATCATGGTATACAAAATTCGTGACAATTCATCTGCTTTATTCATTAGTTGTTCCAATTCTGATGTTGTTATTTGATTTCCATCACATAGAATATCAAGAATTGCAATGCATTCAAAAACAGATGCCCTTGCTGTGGTAAAGTAATTCCTCCTATCTGCCTTAGAAAATTTACCACTACCCTCAGCTATG
>JBIIOB010000356.1:0-3215 GCA_044337125.1 Bacteroidia bacterium | reverse complement strand
TTAATAACATGCAATCCTGTGCTTAAACCAGAAGTAGCTATCTGTGTGTTCAATTGATAGTTTACAACGGGGGTGATATTGGTCGTAATTTTATTCGCATAATTACCATCAAACCAATACTCATATTGATTTATTTTGTTTTGTGCCATTAGCACAATTACAAAAAACGACAAAACAACCGACAGATAAATTTTTCGCATAATTACTCAACTTTATTTTTTAATAAGCAACAATAAATATCATCTACTGCGCTTTCACTCTAATGTTGATGTTTATTTCACCATTGCTATTGGTTTGTTGCGAAATACTTTTGGAAATAATGTGAGGATTAGAAGGAACAGCCCCTTCTTTGTAACCCCATGAACCACCGTAAATTGAAATTTCTGTTGCATCATCTCCTAAATAGGTAGTCGCATTTTGTAAGTGATAATTATGTGAATAATTAAATGAGTTACCTGTTTGATTGGTAAAAAAAGTTGAAAGCGCAATCGACAAATAATTTCCTGTTGCAATATTGCTACCTGTATTCCAATTAGAATTAAATGCATTATTTTTTACAAAATTCCCTGTCCCAGTAATTGCATTTGGGTCAGTACAAAAAATCACATTGTTTTTAATTGTTGAATTATTGAAATTAATCATTGATTGTGTACTATAATAAGGCCAGCCGTTATAATAATCCGCCATTAGTATATTATTCTGGATAACATTCGTATTCATGTTAAATAATTTTCCCGCAATAATGTTATTACTTAGTAACAAAGATTGGGCATTTGAGCCATAAACACTACCATCAATAACATTGTTTAAAATAAAATTATTTACGCATGGATTTGAATAATCACCATCATAATTTAAAGTAGATAATCTGCATCTGATTATCCTCACATTATTTACTGAGGCGTTTGTAGAAAATGTAATATCACCACTCACTTGAAATCCTTCTAAATATAAATTATCAGCATTTTCACCAATGTAAAACCCACCCGTAAAAACACTTTTTTCGGTTGCTAATGTTGAGTCCGGATAATGACCAGCACCATAAATGGTCAAGGATTTATCAATTGTTCCTTGTGGATTAAAAAAACCTCCTGGCAAATAAATGGTATCTCCATTTGCAGCATTACTGTAAGCAGAAGTAAATCCCGATATCCCATCATAAAATGAGACTGTACCACTGTGATGCAATGCAACTTTTGTTTGAGCGAATAGACCAACATTAGCAAATAACGTGATCAATAAAATTAGTTTGTGTTTCATAACTTGGAGTTTTTTAGATAGGGCAAAGTTCGTTTAGAATCTTCTAGTTATAAATGATTTACATCAAGTTTAAATATGATTTTTATCAAAACATATCTTTTCTAAGAATCGTTTGAATTGTTAGAATAATAACCTTATAAGAGTGAGGTTTGAGCGTATTTCGTATATTTGCTCCGCTTAAAAAAAGAATAAAAGATAACAATGGAATACAATTTCAGAGAAGTAGAAAAAAAATGGCAAGAGTACTGGGCTACAAACAAGTCATTTAAAGCCGAAAACAATTCATCAAAACCAAAATATTACGTTTTGGACATGTTTCCTTACCCTAGTGGAGCTGGTTTGCATGTTGGGCATCCATTGGGTTATATTGCCTCTGATATTTTTGCACGTTTCAAACGCTTAAAAGGGTTCAATGTATTGCATCCAATGGGTTACGATTCATTTGGTTTGCCGGCTGAACAATATGCTATTCAAACTGGTCAACATCCAGAAATTACGACTAAAACAAACATTGCACGCTACTGCGAACAATTAGATAAAATTGGTTTTTCATTCGATTGGGACCGTGAAGTACGCACGTCCAATGCTGACTATTACAAATGGACACAATGGATTTTTATCCAATTGTTCAACTCTTGGTACAATAAAAAAACAAACAAAGCTGAAAATATTTCTACACTTATTGCTTGTTTTGAAAGCAATGGATTTAAAGGAACAGCTGACGATATTTTAACAGGTGATTTAGAAGTATATCACGATGGATTCACACCAGCTGAATGGAAAGATTTTTCTGAAGCAACCAAAGAACAAGTATTGCAACAATTCCGTTTGGCGTATTTGAGCGATACCATGGTTAACTGGTGTCCGCAATTAGGAACTGTTTTGGCCAACGAAGAAGTAAAAGATGGTGTGTCGGAGCGTGGCGGATATCCTGTTGAACGCAAATTGATGAAACAATGGAGTTTACGTATCACTGCTTATGCCGATCGTTTGTTGAATGATTTGGAAGGAATTGATTGGACTGAATCCATCAAAGAAGCACAACGCAACTGGATTGGAAAATCGGAAGGAACAAGCTTAAAATTTAAAGTTGAAAACTCAACTGCAGAAGTAGAAGTATTTACAACACGCCCCGATACTATTTTCGGAGTATCATTTGTAACACTTGCACCAGAGCACGAATTGGTTGCACAACTTACAACTACTGCACAAAAAAATGCAGTGGAAGAATACATCACCTTTGCAAAAAATCGTAGCGAGCGCGAGCGCATGGCCGATGTAAAAAAGATTACTGGTGTGTTCACTGGTGCTTACGTTATTCATCCTTTCACAGGAAAACAAATTCCTATTTGGATTGGTGATTATGTATTGGCTGGTTATGGAACAGGTGCTGTAATGGCTGTTCCGGGACACGACTCACGCGATTATGCTTTTGCAAAACATTTTGAGTTACCAATAATTGAAGTAGTTGCAGGTGGCGATTTATCAAAGGAATCGTACGATGCAAAAGAAGGAAAATTGATTAACTCCGATTTTTTAAATGGATTGGAAGTAAAAGAAGCAGTGAAAGCTGCGATTAAAAAAATTGAAGAAAAAGGATAAAAAGGCAAAACCAATTTCCGTTTGCGCGATGCCATTTTTGGTCGCCAACGTTATTGGGGCGAACCAATTCCAGTTTATTACAAAGATGGAATTCCACATGTACTAAATGAAAATGAATTACCATTGGTATTACCTGAAGTAGATAAATATTTACCAACCGAAACGGGTGAGCCACCATTGGCACGTGCAAAAGATTGGAAATACGAAGGGAAATACGAATATGAATACAGCACCATGCCAGGTTGGGCAGGTAGCTCTTGGTATTATTTGCGCTACATGGATTCCAACAATGGAAAAACATTTGCAAGCAAAGAAGCGGTTGACTATTGGCAAAATGTGGATTTATACATTGG
>JBIIOB010000355.1:0-3218 GCA_044337125.1 Bacteroidia bacterium | reverse complement strand
GTTATTGTGCTTACCACTTCCATTTACACCTGCAAATGGTTTTTCATGCAACAATACACGGAAATTATGACGTCTAGCAACTTTTTCCATCACATCCATCAATAGTTGATTGTGATCTACTGCTAAATTACACTCTTCAAATACTGGAGCACACTCAAACTGGTTTGGAGCCACCTCATTGTGACGAGTTTTAATAGGAATACCCAATTTCAATGATTCAATTTCGAAATCACGCATAAATTCATTTGCACGCTCAGGAATTGAACCAAAATAATGATCTTCTAATTGTTGTCCTTTTGCTGGTGTATGTCCGAACAAAGAGCGACCTGTCATAGCTAAATCGGGACGAGCATTGTACAATGCTTCATCCACTAAGAAATATTCTTGTTCCCAACCTAAAGTAGCAGTTACTTTGGTAATGTTTTTATCAAAATATTGGCAAACATCAACAGCAGCTTTATCCAAAGCATGCAACGCTTTTAATAAAGGCGTTTTAAAATCCAATGCCTCACCTGTATATGCAACAAAAATTGTTGGGATACAAAGTGTTTTACCAATCACGAATGCAGGTGATGTTGGATCCCAAGCAGTATATCCACGTGCTTCAAATGTATTACGAATTCCACCATTTGGGAAAGAAGATGCATCAGGCTCTTGTTGAACCAATTGTCCGCCTCCAAAACGCTCAATGGCACGACCATCACCTATTGGCTCAAAAAAGGCATCATGCTTTTCAGCTGTAGTACCTGTTAGTGGTTGAAACCAATGTGTATAATGTGTAGCTCCTTTTGAATTAGCCCAAGCTTTCATAGACGCAGCTACTTGATCTGCCATTTTTCTATCAATACGTGTACCTTGTTGCATTGCAGCCATAACGCTTTCAAATGCTTCTTCAGAAAGAAATTCACGCATCGCATCAATGCCGAAAACATTCTCTCCGAAAAATTCAGATACTTTTAAACTAGGTAATTTTACCTCTTGAGGTACACGAGTTAGCACCAACTCTAATGCTTTAAATCTGTGAAATGCCATTTTGTAGATGTTTTATATGGTTAAAAATGATTATTTACAATTTTATGGCACAAAAATAGAAATTTTAGGGGGTGTAGATTCAAAAAAGTGAATATTTTTTTTCAACACCCCCTATTTTTTGTTAACTTCTGAAAAAAAACCAATATTTTTTTAAAATTTGAATACATTAAGGAGGATATTTCGGATGATGATCCAATTAAAATTTAAAACTACCTTTATTATAATAATTTATAACATCCAGATGAAACGAATTTTAGTAGTACTAACGACTTTTCTACTTTTTCTTCATCCTTGTTTTGCACAACAGGACACCATTTTTATTTATAATAATCAAGTAAATGCAGAAATCAAGGTTTGTTTAAACGATTATCTAAAAAAAACGAATGCTCATTTTAAAGATAGTATCAAATATTCCATTCAACAGTATTTTAAAAGCAAATCCGACACTTCTAACAATGAACTCATTGAAGACAGATACTTTATTTCACTTGCCTATTATGATTATCATGAACATCCAATTATTTTCGATAAAATAATTATGGAATTACTGGATGAGAATAAAGTCTCCTTTATAAAAAACGGTATTACCTATAAAAAGGAAGCTGTACAAATCAGGTCAAAAAAAATCTACAGGTGTAATAACAAAAGCCTTTACATGGGTCAAAACTACGAAGTGGTTGCAGGCAAGTTGATTTTAGGCTCCTTCATTAAATCAAGAAATCGAAATGCATATAGACTAATTAGCTGCTTTTAAGCTTAGCCATGATACACACGTGAAGCTATAATTAATCCATTCGCTATCTCCAACACCTCAGCAACCAACATATCTTCCTCACCATCCACTTTTCGTATGTATTCCATGAATACTCGTTGTTCGTTAGCTGTCAAAGAAGTAACTATATATTGTAAGCTTGGTAATCTTTCAAATGCATCCTTCCACCAATCTCTTAATGCCTCTTTTCCTACAACCAAACCTTCTGTTTCAGGTCTTCTGATTTTTAATTTAGGGCTAAAATGTTTCGCTGTTTCCGAATATAAAGCCAATAAATTTTCCAATTGATGTGTGTTAAATGCTTCAAACCATTTTAAAGCAATTTCTTCATTTTTGGGAGCTGCCATACATTTAAATTTATAGTGCAAAAGTAAATAATTAAAAAATGTGAAAAAGGTTATTCAAACAATTGTATTTGCTATTTTTACCAACCAATGTATATGCGAAAACTATTTTTCATCCTTACCATTTTTATTAGTGCAATTTGCCAAGGGCAAATTAACCCCAACAACATTACCATAGCGCGTGATACATTTGGCATTCCTCATATTTTTGCGCCAACTGATGCCGAAGTTGCCTATGGCTTAGCATGGGCTCATTGTGAAGATGATTTTGAGCACATGCAGATGATTTTAATAATGGCTAATGCTCGAATGGGTGAAGTTTCGGGAAAAGAAGGTGCAGCAACTGATTACTTTGTTCAATTTATTAAGGCAAAGGAACATGTTGAAAAGTTCTATGAAACCGATATTTCCCTTGACTACAAA
This sequence comes from Bacteroidia bacterium, assembly GCA_044337125.1. GTDB lineage: Bacteria > Bacteroidota > Bacteroidia > 2-12-FULL-35-15 > 2-12-FULL-35-15 > 2-12-FULL-35-15. Next base: position 647 of record JBIIOB010000355.1, on the reverse strand, counting down.
AAAATTCTACAAGCATATTCAGATGGCATCAATGCATTTGCTGCTACTCATCCCACCGAAATTGAATTAAAAAATATTTTTCCTGTAAATCCAAAAACGATTTTAGTTGGCTATCATTTAATTTTAACAAGCATGGTGGGTACTCCGCGTGCTTTGGAATACATCATCAAAGGAAAGCCTGACGACTATATATTCAATGCAAGCGCTGGATCCAATGCCTTTGCGTTCAATTCAAAAATCACAAGCGACAGCGCTACCTACCTAGTTATTAATCCACATGTTCCACTCGAAGGACAAGGTTCGTGGTATGAAGCTCATTTATGCAGCGAGCAAAACTGGAACATTTATGGCGCCTTGATTCCAGGCATGACCTCACCAGCAATGGGTTGTAACGACAGTCTTGGTTGGGCCATCACATTCAACTGGCCAGATTATGTGGATATTTATGAAATGGAGATTAATCCCAAAAATAAAAATCAGTATAAATTTGATGGGGAATGGTACAATTTTGAGGTGCGAAAAATTCCATTAAAAGTAAAAACCAAACTAGGAAAAATCAAGGTAAAAAAGGAAGCATTATGGTGCATCTATGGTCCTGCTTATAGAACAGATAAAGGAGTTTATGCAATGCGATATAACACTATGCA
>JBIIOB010000030.1:0-10580 GCA_044337125.1 Bacteroidia bacterium | reverse complement strand
ACAGAATTACAAGATTCAATTCGACAAAAAGAAAAAAACCACCACCTACTAATCTAAATTTTTAGCCATTGAAAAGCATTATAAATAAATTAGTTGCATTCCTATTTCTGCTTCTATCAAGCTTTTCAGGATTTTCTCAAGCATACCAATTTAAAAATTACAGCGTTGATAATGGTATTACCCAGCCTTATGTTTATTCCATTTGCCAAGACAAAAATGGATACTTATGGATTGGAACTGGGGAAGGATTTTGCAAGTTTGATGGAATTACTTTTAAAACATTTTATACAAAGGAAGGGTTAAGCGATAATTTCATTACAACCACTTACAAAGACAAAAATAGAAATCTGTGGGTTGGTCACAACCAGGGAAGCATTTCATTTTTTGATGGCAAAACCTTCAAATCAATCAATACTAGTGGATTTGCAAAAAGCCCTGTTACCCAAATTATTGGTGATGATAAAGGATATGTTTGGTGTGCAACCCAAAACGATGGTATTTTTAGAATTAATAGTTCCTTCGAGGTGGAAGTTTTTAAAATTGAATTTGATCAATACAATATTTTTTCAATTGCCTTCGGTAAAAACAATGATTTGCTTGTTGGAACAGCTGAAGGACTAATTATATATGAACTTCGTGGAGAAAACAGAAAACCTAAATTTATTGCTGCGTATACAGATATCGAAAACACAAAAGTAAATTGTATCGTTAAGAAAAACAACTCTACAAGCTTCTGGATTGGCACTCAAGACCTAGGATTAATGTTAATCAGTCCAAGTGCTAAAAAAGAACATTCCTATTCAACTAAACTCATTTCCCCACCTGAGGGTTGTGATGTTTCCAATATACAATCCATCTTTGAAGACAAGGTGTCCAACCTTTGGTTATCAACATTCGGGAATGGAGTGGTAAAATTAATACTATCAAAAAATACCCTATCTTATAATGAGTTTGCCATCTTTAATGAGTCGAATGGCCTAGGCAATAATTACACGAAAACGATTTATTCCGACCACGAAGACAATATTTGGGTTGGAACATTTGGCTCCGGTGCAGTGATGTTAACAGACAATTTATTTACTTTTTATTCCCACGCAAAAAACGACTTCCCTAATAACATTACTTCCATTTTTATTAATGATATCAAGTGGTTTGGTACCGAAAGCGGTTTGCTTAAAATTGATTTAAACTCTAAGAATAAATGGCAGTTTTATAATTCCAAAAATGGTTTTGTAGATGATAAAGTAACTACCATTTATAAAAAGGATGAGAACACATTCTATTTAGGTACTGAAAAAAATGGTGCCTTTAGTTTCGATATTTCTACCGGACATTTTAAACCTATTTTTTTGAATGAAGATGCATTAAGTAGTGCCATTTCATTTATAACAGGTTACGATAACATTGCCTTTTTTGCGACAAAAAATGGCGTTTTCAAAATTGAAATGGACAAAAAAACAACAACTCATTTTACAACTGAAAATGGGTTACCGCATAATAACATTAACCAAATCTATTTAGATAAAAAGAAAAGGTTATGGCTAGCCACACATAGCAATTTCATTTCTTACATCGAAACCAATGGAGAAATAAAAAATAAAATTATTTATAAAGGAAATGACTTAATCAATATTACTGGAATATTAGAGGATTACGAAGGTAAATTTTGGTTGCCAACTTTTGGAAGTGGTGTTTTTATTGTAAACAAAAAAGGAGATGTTGAACGCTTCACCACCGAAAATGGATTAAAATCAAACTATTGTTATAGCATTACCAACGATGCTTCCAATAATATTTGGATTGGGCATCGAGGTGGATTAAGCAAAATAAAATCAGGTAATGGATTAATTAGTAGATACGACAAAAATGATGGAATAACTGGTGATTGTAATTATAACGCTTTAACCAAAGATGAATATGGAAATGCATGGTTTGGTACAACACATGGTGCAATAAAATTTGATCCACACAAAGACAAAAAGAATCTTATTCCGCCTATTGTTAATATCAGCAGTATTAAGCTAAACGATAAGGATGCCGACAGCTTAAAGAACATTGTTCTAGATTATGATAATTACAAAATTAGATTCGATTTTATTGGAATCAGTTTTAAAGCAAATACAAATATAAGTTATCAGTATAAGCTTGAGGGTTTTGATGAAGACTGGTCGGATAAAAGCGATAACAACTTTGCGCAATATGGAAAAATATCAGATGGCAATTATACCTTTTTAGTAAAGGCTTACAACAATGATGGTGTTTCATCAGAAATTCCAATCGCTGTAAACATTACAATTAACCCCCCATTTTGGAAACGTACCTGGTTTATTCTATTATGTATTATCATTTTTGCTTATGGTATTTTTATCATTATAAAAATTCGAGAACGTAATCACAGGGTTTTTCAAGCACAATTACAAAAAACTATCAATGAAAAAACAAGAGAAGTAATAGAACAAAAAGATGAGATTGTAAAGAAAAACAAAGACATTACAGATAGTATTCGCTATGCTAAACGTATACAAGATGCTATTTTGCCTGGTATCAATAAACTAAAAGATGTTTTCCCAGAATCCTTTATTTTCTTTCAACCTCGTGATATTGTAAGTGGTGATTTTTATTGGTTTGAATTGTATGGAAATAAGTTGATCATCGCGTGTGCCGATGCAACTGGTCACGGTGTGCCAGGTGCATTTATGAGTATGATTGGAAATACATTGTTGAAAGATATTACTTCTCGTTCGGAAGTTACATCGCCCGCTCAAGCATTAGCAGCACTTGAGTTGGAAACAAAAATTCTTTTGCATCAGTTCGATGACGACCCAGACCAAACAAATGACAGTATAGATTTAGTTGTTTGTGAAATTGACATAGAAACCTATTTCGTAAGAATCTGCTCTACAAAACGACCGGTATTTGTTTCTAAGAACAATGAATTAAAGCTACTAAAGAAAGAGGTCTCTGAAAACAATGAATATGAAACAACTGACATTCAGCTTGCCCAAGGAGATCTCTTGTATTTCTTCACAGATGGTTATCCTGATCAGTTTGGTGGAGAAACCGGGAAAAAGCTGAAAGTTGCTGCAATAAGAGAGTTATTGGAAGACATAAAGTCTCTGCCAATCGAAAAACAAAGTATGATTATTGATCGATTCTTTAATCGCTGGAAAGAAGGAAATGATCAAATAGATGATGTCCTTTTTATGGGAATAAAACTTTAATCTATTTCGATTTTGTTATTGCTTGTTCTACATCAGCAATAATATCTATAATATTTTCGAGACCAACCGAAATACGAACTAATCCTGGTGTAATTCCTACAGACAAACGTTCCTCCTCACTTAGCTTGGCATGTGTTGTTGATGCAGGGTGTGTTGCAATTGTTCGTGTATCTCCCAAATTTGCTGTTAACGAACACATCTGCAAAGCATCTAAAAATCGTCTACCGCGTTCAATACCACCTTGTATTTCAAATGTAACAATACCGCCACCCATACTCATTTGTTTTTTTGCAATTTCAAATTGAGGATGTGATAATAAAAAAGGATAGCGTACCTGTTTTATATCAGGATGATTTTCAAGAAGCATCGCCAGCTTGTGAGCATTTTGAGAGTGACGCTCCATACGCAAAGCTAAGGTCTCTAAGCTTTTTGAAAGTGTCCATGCGTTGAATGGTGATAAAGATGGTCCAGTACTACGACAGAAGGTATAAATCTCCTTAATCAATTCTTTTTTTCCTAAAACTAATCCACCCAATACACGTCCTTGCCCATCAATGTATTTGGTTGCAGAATGCGTAACTAAATGGGCCCCAAATTCGATTGGACGTTGAATGAATGGTGTTGCAAAACAATTGTCAACATTTAAAACGACATTGTGTTTATCCGCTAATTTCCCTAACCAATCCAAATCAATAATATCCAATCCGGGATTGGAAGGTGTTTCAACAAAAATCATTTTTGTGTTTTTCTGAATCAAACCTTCCCATGTTTCCGGTTTATTCACATCGGCATAGGTATGTTCAATACCATACTTCGGTAATATTTTAGAAAGGACGGTATGTGTTGATCCGAAAATGGAACTCGATGCTAAAATGTGATCTCCACTTTTTAGTAAAGCCATAAAGCTTGCAAAAATTGCCGACATGCCAGACGCTGTTGCATAACCCGCTTCGGCACCCTCCAACAAACACATTTTATCAACCAGCTCTGTTGAATTGGGATTGGTAAAACGACTGTAAATATTTCCTTCCAACTCATCAGCGAACATGGCACGCATTTGTTCTGCACCATCAAATGTAAAGCTCGATGTTAAATACATTGGAACAGAATGTTCTCTGTTATCTGTTCTATCCGCTTGTGTGCGAATTGCATTTGTTTCAAATTTTTTCATGGTTCACTATTCGTTTACTGAAACTTTATAAGTAATTGTTGCTCCTGCTATTTCTAATGTTTTAGAAACAGAGCAATATTTTTCCATCGATAACTGAACAGCTCGTTCTGCTTTTTCTTTATCAATTTGTCCTTTCAACTTAAAATGAACTACAACCGTTTTCCAAAGCGATGGCTCCTTTCCTTCTTCACGCTCACCATCAATGCTAATTTCGAAATCTTCGATTACTTGTTTTTGTTTTTTTAAAATCAATACAATATCAATAGCGCTACAACCACCTAATCCCATAAGTAACATTTGCATCGGACGAACACCTTTGTTGTGTCCACCAATGTTTTCACCTGCATCCATGTGTGCAATGTTTCCTGTTTCACTTTTTGCTTCAAAGTGAAAAGCATCATCTAATCGTTTTAGTTCTAGGCGCATATTTTTATTTTTATTTTTATAGATTTCAAAGGTACTCAATTGCAGGAAATTTTGTTTAGTTTTGTGACGATAATCTTTACTGATAGCAATTATTGGAGATTTGAGAATGCTTAAATGAACAAACACTTTTTTACATATCGTCTTGCATTAAAACTAGAGAATGGGCAATCGCTTCCTTCCCTAGATATTGTTTACCATACCTATGGAAAACTGAATGCCGATAAAAGCAATGTTGTTTGGTTTTGTCATGCACTTACAGCAAATAGCGATGTTGCCGATTGGTGGGATTCACTTGTTGGTGAAGGGAAAACCTACGACCCCACGAAACACTTTATCGTTTGTGCAAACATTCTTGGTTCGTGCTACGGTTCAAGCGGACCTTTAACGATCAATTCAGAAACACAAAAACCTTTTTTTAGCTCATTCCCGAATGTTACCATTCGCGATATGGTACAAGCACACATCATCCTTCGCAAGCATTTAGGAATAGAAAAAATTAATACCATTGTTGGTGGTTCAATGGGTGGCTATCAAGTTTTGGAATGGGTGTTGGCGGAACCAACTATTTTCGAAAAACAAGTGTTAGTTGCAACTAGTCCGCAAGAATCTGCTTGGGGAATTGCTATTCACACATCGCAACGCTTGGCAATCGAAACCGATTTAACGTGGAAAGAACATGTTCCAACAGCAGGTGCTAATGGCTTAAAGACGGCACGCGCAATTGGCATGTTAACGTATAGAACATACGATGCATTTGTAAAAACCCAAACAGATGAAGAGCACAAACTCGATAATTTTAAAGCAAGTTCCTACATCAATTATCAAGGCGAAAAACTAGTAAAACGTTTTAACGCTTATAGCTATTGGTTGTTGACCAAAGCAATGGACTCACACAATGTTGGAAGAAACAGGGAAAGTGTTGCCGAAGCATTAGCAAGCATAAAAACAAAAACAATTATTATTGGAATTAGCAGCGATCACCTCTGCCCGGTAGCCGAACAAAAATTCATGGCACAACATATTTCCAATTCACATTTTATAGAAATTGATTCTCCTTATGGACACGATGGATTTTTGATTGAAGGAAAGTTGATTGGAGAAGCGATTGAAAAATATAGTTAAACGCCTTTTTTCGGAAAATCATATACAAACAATTCTCCTGTAGCTGTGATAATTTCTTTCCATTCATTTATTTTAAACTGAATCCCAACAATACCACACGTTGGAATATTCTCCGTAAATGGTTTTGTTAAACGATTCGATAACATGGTTAGTGTGGGATTGTGTGCAAATAGCATCAACGAATTTTTAGAATTATCGGTTTCGGAAATAATTTTCAAATACTCTTTTTCAGTTGTTTCATAGAGCATCTTTTTTAACTGTATTGCAGCACAATCATAATTCAAATTTCGAGCAAAAATAAGTGCAGTACTTGTTGCGCGTATTGCCGGACTTGCGATTATTAAGTCGGGCATCAATTTGTTTTTTTTCAATTGTTCACTCATAAAATGAGCATCTTTGTAACCCCTAGCATTTAATGGTCGGTCAACATCCAAAAGGTTTTCGTTAGCCCATTCCGATTTTGCATGACGAACAAGGAAAAGTGTCTTCATTTTGTTTTATATTTACTTCTCATAAAGATACTATGTTTTTAAGAACGCTGCTTATTTCTATTCTTTGTTTTATGCTTGTAGGAATACAAGCACCAAATGCAATTGAAAAGCCGAAAGAAAAAGCGATTCCTAAAAATTTTGCAACAAGCTTTTATCCAAAATCAACGAAGAAAGATCAAATTGTTAAGCATACTGCTTTCTCATTGTGCTATTCCGAAAAACACGAGCAAGCGCTTTGGGTTGCTTACCGATTAACCGCTGCTATGTGCAGCAACAATGATGAAGAACGCACCGATAATTTTCGGGAAGACCCACTTGTAAAAACAAAATCAGCAATCCCTGATGATTATAAAAAAACAAATTTCGATCGAGGACACCTTTGTCCAGCAGGTGATATGGCTTGGAATGAAGTTACAATGAGTGAATCTTTTTTCATGAGCAACATGAGTCCGCAAGAACCAAAATTCAATCGCGGTATATGGAAAAAGCTAGAAGGTGAAGTACGTGAATGGGCTAAAAAAAATGAAGAAATTTACATTGTAACAGCGGGTGTTTTAACCAACATTCGCCCCGAAACCATAGGAGAAAACAAAGTAAGTATTCCGAACTTTTATTACAAAGTAATTTTGGATGTGAAAAAGCCTGACTATAAAGCCATCGCTTTTGTTTTACCCAATGAAGGCTCCAAAAAAGAGCTTTCGGAATTTGCTGTTAGCATTGATTCGGTAGAAAAATTAACAGGAATTAACTTTTTTTCTTCACTTCCAGATGCAATTGAAAACAATTTAGAGGCACAACATGACGTTACAAAATGGTATTAACGAATTAACTATAAAACAAATCATATGAAAAAAACAATCTTATTATTATCTGCAACATTGCTTTTTGTTACAACTGGCTTTGCACAAACACCAAAAGAAAAATCCATCAATGTGGTTGGTACAGCCGAAATGGAAATTGTTCCAGATGAAATTTATTTGTCATTAACGCTTAGAGAATATACAAGCAAAGACAAAAAGAAATACACCATTGAGGAGCTGGAAAAAAATTTAGTCAACTATGTTGAAAAGGTAACGCTTACCGATAAAAAAGACATAAAAATGGATAACATGAGCGCTTACATTTTAGGCTTGAAACGCAAAAATAAAGATGAAGTGATTTCAAAAAGTTACGACATAAAATTTAAAAATGCACAGCAGGTGTATATGGTGTATGCAGTAATGGATTCTTTGGGAATCACAAGAGCTAGCATTACAAAATACTCTCATAGCAAAATGGATGAGTATAAAAAACAAATTAAAATCAATGCAGTGAAAGCTGCAAAAGACAAAGCAACGTATCTTTTAGAAGCAATTGGAGAAAAAGTAGGCAAAGCAATCACTATTTCTGAAACTAATGGGTTTGTAGAAGTTGATGATGGAATTTATGATAACCGTTACAGAAATGGTTTGTCGAACAACATCTATCAATCGTATTCAAATGCCAATTTTTTAGTTGAATCAGACAAGGCAGAAAATATGATTGGCGACAAAACAATTAAGCTAAGCTATTCGATTACTGCGGAATTCGCAATACAATAAACTGAAACTGTTTTCATTTGAAAAGAAAAGCCCGCAATCAAAATGATTGCGGGCTTTTTAAGTATAAACAATGTGCTTTTTATCTTTTTCTTCTTTTCTTTTTGCCTTGTCCTGCAGTTCCAAAACCATCGCCATCAACATTGTAACTACTCTTTTTCTTTTTACGAGTGTTATAAGACGTTCCGTTGTGTTTGATGTTTTTATCTTTTTTCGGTTTATCAAAATGCTGCATTTGTTTGTGCGGCTTTTGTTCCTTTTTAAACATTCTGCTAAAAAGACCTCCTTCTTTTTCCTTACCCGATTGAGCAGTTGAAGCAGTTGATACCCCCAGAATTAATAATGTAACGAATAGAATTTTTTTCATTTGCACCCCTGCTATGTTTAAATTGTATGAAGAGCAAATATAGATATTCCTTTTATATTTTTTTATTCTCGTTTTTTTTTCTTTTCTTTATAGTAGAAATATTTATAAACAATTTATGAAAAAAGCATTTTTTATTACATCGTTTTGCCTATTAGCCCTTGTTTCAATTACCACTAGTTGTTCTGGAAGCAAAACAGAGAACAAAGAACAAAAGGCTGCGGAACAGTATCAATGTCCAATGAAATGTACCGAAGAAGTATCGGACAAACCTGGCAAATGTTCTGTTTGTGGAATGGATTTAGAAAAAATAAACAATAGCTAATATACAAAAATGAAAAAATTTTTATTCACATCTCTTTTGAGCATAAGCACACTTATGGCTATCGCTCAATCATACAACAGTCCAGAAAGTATCGAATTTGATTATGCAAATAACCGCTGGTTTATTGCTAACAATGGCGGAAACAATATTTTAACCCGCAACAGCACAACTGGCGCTTTGGCTATTTTCGCAACAGGTTTTGGTGCGGGCGGGCCTCACGGATTAGAAATTGTGAATGATACACTCTATGCTTGTGCGGGTGGAAGCTTAAAAGCTTTTAATATTAATACAGGTGCTGCCGTTTTTAACATCAGCTTAGGGGCAACCTTTTTAAATGGTATTACACACGACAATTCAGGTAATTTATTCATTACTGATTATAGCGGAAATAAAATTTACAGATTCAATATCAATAGCCGCCAATTCAATACGTTTGTTTCAACAGGTATTACGAGTCCCAACGGCATTATTTTCGATCAACCAAACAATCGTTGTGTGTTTGTTCAATGGACGGGTGCGATTAAAAGTGTTTCATTGGTTGACTCAACTGTAACAACATTGGTTGCTTCGTCTGGATTAAGCAGCGTTGATGGTATTACAAAAGATGGAGTTGGAAATTATTTTCTATCCTCATGGAGCCCAACAAGAATTACGCGTTATACCAACACTTTTACAACACCTACAGCAGTTGTAACAACTGGATTAAGTAATCCTGCTGATATCTTTTACAATGTACTTACGGATACGTTGGGTGTGCCAAACTCTGGAAGCGGAAACAATACAACCTACCATTATTTTGGCTCACCAACTTCTATTACCGAAATTGAAAACGAAACTACGCTTTCTGTTTTTCCAAATCCAATCCACAAATCGGCAACACTTGTTTTTGATTTAGAAGAAAGCGAACAAGTAAACATTTCAATGTATGATGTTAAAGGGACTTTAGTCGAAATGGTTTCAGATAGTAAACTTGCAAAAGGAAAAAACCGTTTCGAAATTGAACGAGGAACGTTGTCGGCTGGCACATATATCTTAAAAGTAACTACAGCAAAAAAGGTGTTAACGCAACAAATCGTTTTTGCTGACTAAAAAATAAATTAAAGGCATAAAAAAACACCATACAAATTTGTATGGTGTTTTTTATTTGATAACAGTGAAGACTAGTGGTGTGCTTCTTCTGTAGCTGGAGCAGCAGTTGCAGCTGAATCAACAACTGCAGTTGCAGCTGAATCAACAGCCTCAGTGATACTTTGGCTAGCAGCATTTAATAATGAATCAGCTAATTTTTGTGCATCAGCTTCCATTTTTGCTTTTTCTTCAGCGCTTGGTCCGCAAGCTACGATGCTCATTGCGCCAGCAACGAACAATACTGTAAATAATTTTTTCATTTTGTTGTTTTGTTGTTTTTTGGTTAATACTAGTATCTAGCGTGCAAAAGTAATACTTTTTTTTTATTGAGCAAATTGATTATCAAAAGTATAGAACTTTTTTATTATCTGATTTTGCAAAAACAACGATTTTAAATCCTAACTTTGAGGAAAATAAATTAACTAAATCCTTTAAAAACCTTTATAATATGGCATTTGAATTACCTAAATTAGCTTATGCGTACGAGGCATTAGAACCTCATGTTGACGCTCGCACAATGGAAATCCACCACACAAAACATCACCAAGCATACGTTACTAACCTAAATAATGCAATTGCTGGTACAGATGCAGAGAAATTGAGCATCGAAGATATATGCAAAAACATTTCAAAATACCCTGTAGCTGTTCGTAACAATGGTGGCGGACACTATAACCACTCTATGTTTTGGACCATTATGGCTCCAAATGCTGGTGGTGAACCAATAGGTGATTTAGCTGCTGCTATCAATTCAG
>JBIIOB010000354.1:0-3225 GCA_044337125.1 Bacteroidia bacterium | reverse complement strand
ATCAATAAATAAAACTCACCAGCTTGTGCATTGGTCACATTCATTACTTCGGTAAAACCAGTTGAATAGCTACAATCAACAGCACTCGACTGAAGTGAGACCGTATCAAAGCAAGGTGTAGTAGCCGAGGTAAATGGTCCCCAACAAATGAAATCAATATCTTCTCCATTTCCGAGTGTATCCATTTGACTGATATTAATGATAACATCACCTGCAGTGGCTACCTGAAAATAAAACCACGATGGATTGGGTTGACTTAACAAACAACCATAATTCGGTCCAACTTCCGCAGTATCATTTACACTCGCTGGAAAAGAAATAGCAGTGGATGGACATATTTGAGCAGCATTTCCACATGATGGTGATGTTTGAGCAAACACATTTACCACAATTAGGCTAAATGTAAAGAGTATTATTTTTTTCATGCAGGGTTGAATTTGGCACCAATTATTCGGTAAATATAATTGATTATTTACCACGTTCCACCAGGTGAAAAAAGCAAATCGGTAGGTGAATCCACATCATACAAACATTTATAGCCTTTGGTTTCCTTCGTGCAAAATGGTTCTAACAACAGTACCATTGTTTGGTACGCATCCAGTGTTAAGTCGCAATACAATTGTGCACTTCTTTGAATTTCAATGCCTAAATCTTCCTCCGCAATTCGGAGTGTGAGCATGCAATTTCTGGATTCAATAAAAGAAAGGCTGGCCAATTCGAGTGTTTGCTTTTTTGTAAGAATGATTTCTTGAATGGCATTTCTGAATAAAATAGCTTGTGCTTTATCAAATTCGTACAGGCGAACTACATCGTCACCATATTCATTTATATTGCTAATGTAGTCGAGTTTCATAAATGAATTTAGGTTATAAAAAAAGCCCCTTCGAATGGAAGGGGCTTCATTATTAATTTTGAGCAGGTGTTTGTTCCGGTTTAGGCAACAATACTTTGCGTGATAATTTGAATTTTCCTGTTTTAGGATCAACTCCAATTAATTTCACTTGTATTTTTTCACCTTCCTTTAACACACCATCCATTGATTCTAATCTACGGTGTTCTACTTCAGAGATGTGTAATAAACCATCTTTACCTGGCATAAATTCAACGAAAGCACCAAATGCCATTATTGATTTTACTTTTCCTTCGTATACTTCACCAACTTCTGGTTGAGCAACGATGCCTTTGATTTTAGCTAATACAGCATTGATAGCATCTGCATTTGTTGCAACGATATCGATGTGGCCCATGTTATCTTTTTCTTCAATAACGATAACAGCACCTGTTTCACGTTGCATTTCTTGAATGATTTTTCCTCCAGGTCCGATGATTGCACCAATGAATTCTTTAGGAATAGTCATTTTAACAATACGTGGTGCATGTGGTTTGTAGTCTTCACGAGGAGCAGCAATTGTTTTTACCATTTCACCTAAAATGTGTAAACGTCCTTGTTTTGCTTGCTCTAATGCTTCAGCCATTACTTCGTATGGTAAACCATCTACTTTTAAGTCCATTTGACAAGCAGTGATACCATCTTTTGTACCTGTAACTTTGAAGTCCATATCACCTAAATGATCTTCATCTCCTAAGATATCAGAAAGGATAGCATATTTTCCTTTGTCATCAGTAATTAATCCCATTGCAATACCAGAAACTGGTTTTGTGATTTTAACACCAGCATCCATTAATGCTAATGTACCAGCACAAACTGTTGCCATTGATGATGAACCGTTTGATTCTAAGATATCAGAAACAACACGAACGGTGTATGGATTCTCTGGAGACAATACTTGTTTCAAAGCACGTTCAGCCAAGTTACCATGTCCAACTTCACGTCTTCCTGGTCCACGGTTAGGTTTTACTTCACCAGTTGAAAATGCAGGGAAGTTGTAATGCAACATAAAGTTGTTTGAACCTTGGTATAAAGCTCTGTCAATTGATTGAAGATCTAATTTAGTACCTAAGGTAACCGAAGTTAATGATTGTGTTTCTCCACGTGTAAAGATAGCAGAACCATGTGCAGATGGCAAATATCCAACTTCGCTCCAGATAGGGCGGATTTGGTTTGTTTTACGACCATCTAAACGAGCTCTTTCATCCAATACAAATCTACGAACTGCATTGTATTCAACTTCGTGGTAATATTTTTTAACCAATGATTGGTTGATGGTTGCTTTTTCTTCTTCTGGTAATGAATCAATAAATTCAGTTACTACAGCTTTGAAAGCAGCACCACGTTCTTTTTTATTTGGATTTTGTGATTTTGCAACAGCGTATGCTTTATCGTAAAGTGCTTTGTGAACACGTTCTCTCAATTCAGCATCATTTGTTTCATGATTGTATTCACGTTTTACAATTTTACCTTTTACAGCTTCAACTTTAGCAACTAATTCGTTGATAGCATTGATTTGTAAACGGATTGCTTCGTGTGCAAATTTGATTGCTTCTAACATTTCAGCTTCAGAAATTTCTTTCATTTCACCTTCCACCATCATGATGTCTTTTGCGTTAGCAGCAACAATCATGTCTAATGTAGATTTTTCAGCTTCTTGAACAGTAGGGTTTGCAATTAATTTTCCATCAATTTTAGCAACACGTACTTCAGATACAGGTCCGTTAAATGGAATATCAGAAACAGAGATTGCAGCAGATGCAGCTAAACAAGCCAATGCATCAGGAGCTGTATTTGGATCACCAGATATTAATGAAATTAATACTTGAGTGTCAGAATGATAATCTTCAGGGAATAATGGACGTAAAGCACGATCCACTAAACGGCTAATTAAAATTTCGTAATCAGATAAACGAGCTTCGCGTTTGAAGAATCCTCCAGGGAAGCGACCAGCAGCAGCAAATTTTTCTTGATAATCAACCGATAATGGTAAGAAGTCGGTTCCTTCTTTTGCATCTTTGTTTGATACAACTGTTGCTAACAACATAGTATCGCCCATTTTTACTACTACAGAACCATCAGCTTGTTTTGCTAATTTTCCTGTTTCTAATGTAATTTCACGTCCATCAGCTAATTTAAACGTGTGTGTAATTCCAATTTGTGACATAATTTTTTTGTTTTTAATTTATTGTTTTCATTGACCTCTTTGACCTCTTTCTATTTTCAAACCCTTGTAAATAGGGGAGTGTAAGCAGAAGAATAGTGATATAATAAAAATACAAAAAGCATCCCGATGATTCGGAATGCTTTTTAAATGTATATTATAGATGCATTAA
>JBIIOB010000353.1:0-3229 GCA_044337125.1 Bacteroidia bacterium | reverse complement strand
GTGCTGATGTATTAGCGATTGCCGAAAATGAAAGTTATGTTTTTGCTGATGTGAATTCATTGGGTAAAATTACAAAGGACGATACCTATTTTAAAAAGCACATTGATAAGATTTTAGCGCTTTCATTGGTAGATGTTCCTGCTATTAAAGCTGCCAAATTTAAGGTGGTAATTGATTGTGTGAATTCAACTGGAGGAATTGTATTGCCTCAATTATTAGAAGCGTTAGGGGTTGAGGAAGTTGTGAAATTGTATTGCGACCCAACAGGGGAGTTTCCGCACAATCCAGAGCCATTGCCAGAAAACCTAAGAGATATTTCAAAAGCAGTAGTAAAAGAAAAGGCACATTTAGGAATAGTAGTTGACCCGGATGTTGACCGTTTGGCATTGGTATGCGAAGATGGGGAGATGTTTGGAGAAGAATACACCTTGGTAGCGGTTGCTGAATATGTATTGAATAAGCGTACTCCAGCAGAAAAAGCTGCTGGTAAAAAAGGAAATACGGTTTCTAATTTATCATCAACACGTGCATTGCGTGATGTAACCGAAAAACATGGTGGCGAATACAAAGCTTCGGCAGTAGGTGAAGTGAATGTAGTGAACATGATGAAAGAAACCAATGCCATTATTGGTGGTGAAGGTAATGGTGGTGTTATTTTACCTGAATTACATTATGGAAGAGATGCGTTGGTTGGGATTGCTATTTTCCTTTCGCACTTGGCGAAATATGGTAAAACTTGCTCCATGTTGCGCTCAACGTATCCAAACTACCATATTTCCAAAAATAAAATTGAGTTGACACCAGAAATCAATGTGGATCGTATTTTAGAGGATATTAAATTGAAATACGAAAAACAACCTATCAATACAGTTGATGGTGTTAAGATTGAATTCGAAAAGGAATGGGTGCATTTGAGAAAATCGAATACAGAACCAATCATTCGCATTTATTCAGAAAGTGAAAGTGAAACTACTGCCGATAATTTGGCTAAAAAGATCATGGCAGATATTCGTGAATTGATAAAAATGCAACAAATTACTGCTTAGTAAAAAGGAGATAATTAATAATTTAGCTTCGTATTAACATTTTAATATTTGAAACTATGATATAGCCATGTCCCATTTCGGACAAACACGAATGAAGATACATGGGGTATAACATATGACAATAATAAAAACATAACTATCTACTTATGAAAGTTTATTTAGACAATGCTGCTACAACACCTTTAGATAAAGAAGTATTAGATGCAATGTTACCGTACATGACCGAACATTTTGGGAATCCATCATCGATTCACTCATTCGGACGTAAAACGCGTGCAGCCATTGAAGGTGCTCGTAAGTCGGTTGCTAAATTTTTAAATGTTTCACCTGCCGAAATATTCTTTACCTCTGGCGGTACCGAGGCAGATAACCAAGCTATCCGTTGCAGCATCCATGATTTAGGTATAAAGCACGCTATTACAACTAAAATAGAACACCATGCTGTATTGCATACGCTGGAAGCATTAGAGCATGACGGTGTAATAAAATTGAGTTTTGTTAATTTGACTCCAACGGGTCATGTTGATCTAAAACACCTCGATCAATTGCTAAGTGAAAATGAGCGCACTTTTGTTTCGTTAATGCATGCAAATAACGAAATTGGAAATTTGTTGCCTTTAGAAGAAGTTGGAACAATTTGTGAAAAGTACAATGCTGTATTCCATTCGGATACAGTTCAAACAATGGGACATTACACCATGGATTTGCAAAAAGCAAATGTTCATTTTGTAACCTGTGCTGCTCATAAATTTCATGGACCAAAAGGTGTAGGCTTTTTATACATTAGCAATAAAGTTTCCATTAGTCCATTCATCTATGGAGGTTCACAAGAACGCAACATGCGTGGTGGAACTGAAAATTTGTATGGAATTATTGGTTTAGGAAAAGCATTAGAGATTGCTAATCGTGATATGGTAGAACATCAAAATCATATTATGGGAGTAAAAAACTATATGATTGAGCAATTAAAAGCTGCTATTCCAGGATTAGAGTTCAATGGTGCTGGTCAGGATAATTGTTTATACACTGTTTTAAACGTTCGTTTCCCACATACAGAAAATGCAGAAATGTTGTTGTTTAATTTAGACATCGCAGGAATTGCAGCATCGGGTGGAAGTGCTTGTACTAGTGGTAGTAACCAAGGTTCGCATGTGTTGCGTGGCATTGGTGCTGATGTTACTCGCCCTTCTGTTCGTTTTTCATTCTCGAAATACAATACCAAGGAAGAAGTAGATTACACAGTTTCCAAGCTAAAAGAACTATTTGGCGTTAAGGAAATGGTGAAATCGTAAGTTCTACTTTTTCAGACGATTCTGCTTTCGATTTTCATTTTAAATTCATTGAAAATTTGAAGCAGAATTTCTATTTCTATCACCTTAATTTTGCTAAATTTGCAACCCTGATAACAATCGGGAATTAAAATAATTTATACCATGTTTGATAATTTAAGTGATAAGCTTGAGCGCGCCTTTAAACTTTTAAAAGGTCAAGGAAAAATTACAGAAATAAACGTTTCGGAAACCATTAAGGAAATTAGAAAAGCCTTGTTGGATGCCGATGTTAACTATAAAGTTGCGAAGCAATTTACAGATACTGTTAAGGAAAAAGCATTAGGACAAAACGTTTTAACAGCTATTTCTCCAGGGCAGTTGATGGTCAAAATTACGCAACAGGAATTAACCAATTTAATGGGCGGTTCAACCGAAGACATTAAGCTGGGTGGTAATCCAACCATTATTTTAATGAGTGGTTTGCAAGGATCTGGTAAAACAACTTTCTCTGGAAAATTAGCAAATCATCTAAAAACAAAACGTGGTAAAAAACCATTGTTGATTGCTTGTGATATTTATCGTCCAGCTGCGATTGACCAATTACATGTATTGGGTGAACAGATTGGAGTAGATGTGTTTTCGGATCGTGAAAACAAAGATGCTGTATCCATTGCTCAAAAAGGGATTAAGCACGCAAAAGAAAATGGCAACTCGGTTGTAATTATCGATACTGCTGGTCGTTTAGCGGTTGACGAACAAATGATGAATGAGATTACAGCTGTAAAAGCAGCAGTTAATCCAGATGAAATTTTGTTTGTTGTAGATGCAATGACTGGTCAAGATGCCGTTAATACTGCAAAAGCATTCAACGACCGTTTGGATTTTGATGGTGTAGTGTTAACAAAATTAGAT
>JBIIOB010000352.1:0-3235 GCA_044337125.1 Bacteroidia bacterium | reverse complement strand
CTGGTGCTGTGGTTTTAGAAGGTACAAAAGTAGAGTCTGGTGTTATTTATGCAGGTGTTCCTGCTAAAAAAGTAAAAGACATCAATCAAGAATTAATTCATGGTGAGATTGACCGTATTGCAAATAACTATGTAATGTATAGCGGTTGGTTTAAGGAATAGGAGTTTAAAGTTCAAGGTTTAAAAGTTTATTATTCAACTTTCAGACCTTGAACTTTCAACTTAACTAAGCGTTCTCTTCCCAAATCATGCATAAATGCACAATGGTAGAGACTGCTTTTTCCATATCTTGAATACTTACCCACTCGTGTTTTGAATGAAAAGCATGTTCTCCAGCAAAAATATTCGGACAAGGTAAACCCACATACGAAAAACGTGAGCCATCCGTGCCACCTCTAATACTCGACAATACTGGTGTTACACCTGCACGTTTAATTGCTTCCAAAGCATTGTTTACAATTGCAGGCGTTTTATCCAGTACTTGTTTCATGTTTCGGTATTGCTCTTTTACTATAAAATCAAATGTTGAATTCGGATAATTTTTAATCACTTTTTCTGTTAAGCTTTTCAAAAAATCTTCCTGCGTTTTTAAATTTTCTTCATCAAATGCACGAATAATAAATTGCAAAGTTGTTTCTTCAATTCCTCCCGAAATACTCACTGGGTGAACAAATGGTTCTTTCTTTTCAGTACTTTCTGGACTCATTTTATCTTTTGGCAAAGCAGCAACAATTTCACTTGCAATTTTAATTGCACTCTCCATTTTATTTTTTGCAAATCCAGGATGTGTACTCACACCATGAATGTTGATGGTTACTCCATCAGCCGAAAAAGTTTCATTTTCAATATGTCCCAACTCCTCACCGTCAATGGTATAACCATAATCAGCACCAAGCTTTTTTAAATCGGCTTTGTCGGCACCGCGAC
The DNA here is from genome assembly GCA_044337125.1 of Bacteroidia bacterium. Taxonomy (GTDB): domain Bacteria; phylum Bacteroidota; class Bacteroidia; order 2-12-FULL-35-15; family 2-12-FULL-35-15; genus 2-12-FULL-35-15. The sequence continues at coordinate 2,309 of JBIIOB010000352.1, read as the reverse complement.
CAATTTCTTCATCGGGTGTAAATAATATTTTAATGGTTCCGTGCTTAATACTCGGATTTTTCATCAAATGATTGGCTGCATCCATTATTTCTGCAACTCCTGCTTTATTATCGGCACCAAGTAATGTTGTTCCATCGGTAGTAATAATATCATTGCCAATTTGTTTTAACAATGAAGGATGATTCGCTACCTTGATGATTTGTGTTTTATCGTTTATTAAAACAATGTCTTTGCCATCATAGTTTTTGTTTATTTGTGGATTCACATCCTTTCCAGAGCAATCTGGCGATGTATCCATGTGCGAACAGAAACAAATAACAGGAACCGTTTTAGTTGTATTGCTTGGTATTGTTCCATATACATAACCGTTTTCGTCCATGTGTGCATCGCTGATACCCATTTCCAATAATTCCGCAACCAATACTTTTCCTAAATCTTTTTGCTTTTCAGTCGATGGACAAGTTGGTGATGTTGGATCGCTTTGCGTATCAATTTTTGCGTATTTGATAAAACGTTCGGTAACTGTATGATTTATATTCATGATTTTTATGAATTAGAATTTTTAATATGCTACGAATTACAGTATTTTTGAGGAATAATCAAAACGAAATTTAAATAACACGCATGCAGTATAAACGATTAAGCTCTGAGGAGTTAAAAGCACTAGAAAAAGAATTTGTTACATTTTTGGCTCATGCCCAAATAACGGGACCGGATTGGGAAAAGATGAAACGCAATGAATTGGAAAAAGCGGAAGAGTTAATTGATGTATTTAGTGATGTGGTTTACGATAAAGTGTTGCGTAAAATCAACTATTTAGAATATCGAGAGCCCAAATCATTAAATATTTATAAGTGTGGTGCTAATAAAATTGAGTTGGTTGGATTGCGTGTAAACGAGCACTCAACTTTGGATTTAACAGCCGAGAATGTTTTTTCTCAATGGACTGAAGCTAACAATGCATCGGTAAGTGTTGTGCGTACTGAAAAAAAATATGACAAGGAACGTGAACATGAGGTGTTTGAAATGCTTCAAACGGGTTGTTTAATTACTGACGATAAATTATTTAATGTTCTATCCAAATTAAAATAATGAGTACAGAAGAAATTGCGAAAGCACTCAAGATAACAGCTCAGTTGATGGAGTTGCATGAAGTGAATCCATTTAAAATTAAATCGATTGCCAATGCAGCTTATAAACTCGATAAAACTGATATCGATTTAAATGGGAAGTCGTTACAGGAGTTGGAGCAAATAGAAGGAATTGGAAAGGGGATTGCTGCTAAAATTAATGAACTGCAAACAACAGGCGATTTAAAGGAATTGTCGGAAATGGTTGCCATTACTCCTGTTGGTGTAATTAAAATGCTTCGTATCAAAGGAATTGGGCCTAAAAAAGTACGACAACTTTGGAAAGAATTGGAAGTAGAAAGTGTAGGGGAGTTGCTGTATGCTTGCAATGAAAATAGATTAATTACCTTAAAAGGTTTTGGTGCTAAAACACAAGCCGAAGTAAAAAAGCAAATTGAGTTTTTTCAAACAAATATTGGGAAGTTTCATTATGCATCAGTGGAAGCATTTGCTATTGATTTAGTGGCTTATTTGAAAGAAAAATATAAAACCGATTTGATTTCTTTAACTGGAGCTATGCGCAGAAAGAATGAAGTTATTGATTCCATCGAGGTTTTGGTTGCTACCGATGAAGATGTAACGATTGATACTTTTGAAAATTCACATCGTGTAAAAGTGGAGTTGATAAAATGTTCTGCAAATGACTTTTATAAACGTTTGTTTGAAACAACGAATGCTCCTGAGTTTAACATTGATGGATTCAAATTTTTGGAATCAGTTAAAAATGAAGAAGAATTATTTACCCTTAATCAATTACAGTACATTGAGCCTGAGTTGCGCGAGAATACTGCTGTGGTTGATTTAGCAAGAGAACATAAAATTCCTCGTTTAATCGAACTAACAGATTTAAAAGGGATACTTCACAATCACAGCACCTATAGCGATGGAATGAATACACTCAAAGAAATGGCGGTGTATTGTAAAGAGTTAGGTTATGAGTATTTAGGAATATGCGATCACTCCCAATCAGCATTTTATGCTGAAGGTTTAAAGCCTGATAGAGTTGCAGAGCAGCACAAGGAAATTGAGGAATTAAACAAACAGCTATTTCCATTTAAAATATTTAAAGGAATAGAAAGTGATATTCTCAATGATGGCTCCTTGGATTATACTGAAGATGTGCTTCAGTCCTTTGATTTTATTGTTGCATCCGTTCATTCAAATTTAAAAATGGACAAG
>JBIIOB010000350.1:0-3236 GCA_044337125.1 Bacteroidia bacterium | reverse complement strand
ATTGAAGTTTTAAAGAATCAACATCTTTCTTATTCCATAACGTATCGGTTGCCTTAAAATAAAAGCAATAATCTATTTTTTGTCCAAGCTCATAATTTCCCAAATAACCAATTTCATTCGTAATTGCATGTAAAGGCATAAAACGTGGATTTCGATATAAAGAATCGTAATGAGCTGGCAACTCTTTTAAAAGTTCAGATGTAGTTCGTTTATAGAGCATCTCAAGCTCTTTAGGATTTTGAGATTTCACCAAAATAGGCACCGCAATAAAGTAACCGAGTAATAAAACCATGTAAAATTTCATATCATTAGAATCTAGAAATTATGTCCCTGAAATTACAATCAGGGACATAATTTAGTTAGTATTTTAACGTCTACCAAAATCAGGTGTGGTATCGTCATCAACTTGCCAAGTTCCAGTATTTTTATTCTGGGTATCCCAGGTTTTATTTCCTGTGTCTCCACTAAAAATTCCACCATTGATTGATTTCAATTCCTCAGTAGTTAATTTACTGATTTTTTCGAATTTTAATTGATCTTTTTTCATTATATTAAAGTTTAAAATAAGTGCTTACTCTATTTGGTTTTCAGCATCTCCAACAAACAATTATATAGCTAGCATATTGTCTGCTTTACAAACTTAGGACAATATTACACAAATACAAACTTTAAGTTTGTTTTTTTAACAACTTTTAGTTATCTATTAAATTCTAGAACTCAGATTACTTTTGCTGTAAATGAACAGCTTAGGTGAAAAGATACGCTATTTTAGAAAATTAAGAGGATTTAGCCAGGAAGAACTTGCTCATGAGCTTGACATATCTCTAACAGCTTATTCCAAAATAGAACGTAACATCACTGACATTAATTATTCTCGACTCAATCAATTGTGTAAAATACTTAAAATAACCATCATAGAATTATTGAGTGCAGATAAAAATTTCGAGTCAAGCAAAGACGAAATTCAAAACTTAAAATCGCATCTAGCAGACAAAAACAAAGAAATTATCCAATTACAAAAACAAATAATTCGTTTGTTAAAAGAGTAATTTATTTTTTATTTGTTTGAAGTACCTCAAACATAGCTTTAGCCTTCAACATACATTCATCGTATTCCATTTCTGCATCTGCTTTTGATGTAATTGCACTACCAACCATAAATGACAAAAAGGATGTTTCCGAATTATAGATGATGCTGCGAATAACAACATTAAAATCAAAATCACCATTTGGCTGAATATAACCTACGGAGCCAGAATATAATCCTCGTTTGGTTGATTCGAACTTTTCAATCCACTTCATTGCACTTACTTTAGGAGCACCAGTCATGGAACCCATCGGAAATGTTGCCTTTATTATATCGGTAAATGAAGTATCCTTTTTTAATTCACAACTAATAGTAGAAATAAGCTGGTGTACTTGCTTGAAGGAATAAACCCCAAACAATTCATCCACCTTCACAGAACCTCGTGTTGCAAATTTCGACAAATCGTTACGAACCAAATCAACAATCATCACATTCTCATTTTGTTCCTTGGGGTTATTGCGCAACTCGTTTTTAATTTGTTCATCTTCTGTTGCATCATTTGAACGTTTTGCTGTTCCCTTAATGGGTTGAGAAATCAAATAATCTCCTTCTCTCTTGATATAACGTTCTGGACTTGCAGAAAGTAAATAATGATTATTGAATTTACAAAAAGATGCAAAGGGCGCTGCTGAAATCTTATTTAATTTTTCGTAAATCAGGACAGGATTAATCTCCGCTTTTTCTGTAAAAAATTCTTGACAAAAATTCACTTCGTATATATCACCTAGTTGAATATGGTTTTTTAATTCCTTAACTGAATTTAAGTAACTACTTTTTTCTATACGAGGTTTAATTTCAAAAGGCGCTGCTGCTTCTTCTTTAGTAGCAATAGACAGGGAAATCTCTGATTTCAATTCCTCCAAATCGGCCTTAGTCACACACGCATCATCGTACTGAATTACAATTTCATTTTCATTCATTTCCAACACAAACTTTGGTTCAAAAAAATGAAGAAGTGGGATGGTTAATCCATCCGCATTCAAAGAACTTAAATTTTCTATTTCATTTTTTAAATCATAGCTTAAATAGCCAAATAACCAACTTGACTTTTGATTAATAAATTGTTGAAGTTGAACTAATGCATTTCCATGTTCGAAAACAACCAAGTCCCGAACAGAGCCAATAGCAATCAATTGAGAATAACGTATACGTTGGGAACTATTGATTTTTTTATTCGAATCGAAAACACACAAAACATCATACGCTTTGCTTAACGCTTCTATGCTCACATTGAGCCCATATTGCTGTTGTAGAATAGTTAATTTTTGAAGCATGTACAAAGATAGTTTTCTATTTCAAATGGCTAAAAATTGAATTTTTAGCTCCTTAACCAAACTTGTTAAGATTGGGCAGGCCTCCCACCACCATTTTTAAGAAAGCTAAAAACGGTAAAACAATACTATTTATTGACAATTCAGAGCAAACACTATTTTTTAAAACTGATTAAAAAAGGTGTTCAAAACCAAAAGTTTTCAACAAAAGTGGTAGAAAGTGGTAAAAAGTGGTAAAAATTTCGTTATTTTTACGGCTTATAAGGAAAATCAATATGAACAGCCTGTTTGGAGTATATGAATGCAATGCTGATGCGAAAGGTCGCGTGATGCTTCCTGTTGCATTCAAAAAGCAGCTCACCAATACACTTGATGGTGGATTTGTGATGAAGCGAAGCATTTTCAGCAAATCGCTGGAGCTGTATCCAATGGCAACATGGAATGAAATGGTGAAGGAAGTAAACAAGCTTAACAAGTTTGTGAAGAAAAATGTAGAGTTCATTCGAATGTTCAACTACGGTGTAGTGCCAGTAGAATTGGATAGTACAGGACGATTATTAATCTCTAAAGATTTAATGTCGTTTGCAGGAATAAATAAAAATGTGGTAATGGCAGCAGCTGGTGATCGAATTGAAATATGGGATAAAAAAGCATATGAGAAATTCATCAATGAAGGCACTGTTGATTTTGAAAAACTTGCTGAAGATGTAATGGGTGGAATTAATCCAACACCAAGCGAGTAATGGAATATCACAACCCCGTTCTTTTAAAAGAGTGTATTGATGGCTTAAACATCAATCCAGAAGGAATTTATGTAGATGTGACTTTTGGTGGTGGTGGACATTCAAGAGAAATTTTGAAACACCTAACAACTGGTA
>JBIIOB010000351.1:0-3236 GCA_044337125.1 Bacteroidia bacterium | reverse complement strand
TAAATCCCACTGTTTTTGATCATCGTATTTTAAATACATAAATGCATCATCGTTTTGTGGTTTAGCAGCAATTTGCTTTACAAAAGCCACTAACTGACTGCGCACATCGGTAAATAATACTTCCAAATCGGCTGTTTTAGAATCGGGTTCGTATTGATCCAACAAGGCATCGTATGGATGTGCTTTGTAGCCCAATACTTCGCATTCTTTGCGTTTTAAAGCCACCAACTTTTCCAAATGAGGTGCATAAATCGAAAAATCATTTTTTTCTTTTGCTGTTTGCCATGCTTGGAACGTTTCAGAGATGGTTCTACTCAATTCCTGAACAAATTCAGTCGTGTATTTTTTATTGTCGGTATAACTTTTTAGCGATTTTTGAATGTTCTTTTGTTCTCTATCCGATAAGGTTTTGTCGTTCAACAATACGTCTAACAAATCGCCCAACTCCTTTGATGTAGCCAATTCATGAGCTATTCCTGCCAAGGTCGACAATTGTTGAGCACGAAATGCAGCTCCCTTTGGTGGCATGTAGGTTTCTTGATCCCAATTTAAAAGTGCTGCAGCATTTTGTATGTCGGCCACTTTACGAAGCAGCTCGGTATATCTTGTGTAGTTTGAATTCATAAAATTTTATTTTTTCTTAATAGGTGCCAGCGCAAGGAATATCCAGCCTGCAATAAAAAACAATCCTCCAATTGGAGTAATTGGTCCCAACCATTTTACGGTTGTTAAACCCATCAATTTAGCGGTCGACAGCAAATACAAAGAACCCGAAAAAAGAACAATTCCCGCCATAAAACAATAGCCCGCTTTGGCTAACATTTTCGGATTAAATTTTTCGAACAAAAATACCACTGCAACCAATACCAAACTATGATACATTTGGTAACGCGCAGCTGTTTCGAACGTTTGAATATTGCGTTCTGTTAATAGAACACCGTCTAATTTTGATTCCAGGTAATGCGCAGCCATGGCACCCAATGCAACAGCAATTGCTCCTGAAATTCCGCTGAATACTAAAAATCGTTTTTGCATATGCACAAATGTATAAAAAAGCTATCCACATTATTTCTAAAAAATAGAGAATCGTAAGGTTTTGGGAAATGCGTCACTATTGCCAAAATAGCAAGGCTCGGGTCTATTTTTTATATTCCAGTGTCAAAATGTCTTATTATCTTTGCTGGCAAATAATTTGAGGTAGAGCAACGCAATTCAAAAAGATGTCGAAAATTAAAAATATATTTAAGAAAATGAGCACACAAGAGAACGAAACCGTAAACGAGGAAACTACCAACAATTCGGCAGAAAACACCGAAAACAAAGCACCTGTTGATGAGCAAGCAAGCAAATTGGCTGAATTGGAAGCAAAAGTGGCGGATGCAAATGATAAATACTTGCGCTTGTATTCGGAATTCGACAATTTTAGAAAACGTACTGCCAAAGAACGTATCGAGTTAATCAATACAGCGGGTGAAGATATTTTCAAAAGTTTGTTACCTATTTTGGATGATTTTGAACGTGCTATCAAATCGAATGCAGAAACAACCGATATTAAGGCCGTAAACGATGGTGTCAATTTGATTTACAACAAACTGAAATCAAACTTAACATCCAAAGGTTTACAAGAAATGAAATCGCATGGCGAAACATTTGATGCTGATATTCACGAAGCAATTACCAATATCCCTGCTCCTAACGATGATTTAAAAGGCAAAGTAGTAGATGAATTGGAAAAAGGATATAGCTTAAATGGAAAAATTATTCGCTTTGCAAAAGTGGTGATTGGACAATAAGATATAAGTATCAAGACAAAAGATTAAGAATAAAACAAACCCACAATGAGTAAACGCGATTATTACGAAATATTAGAAATTACCAAAAGTGCGAGTGCTGACGAGATAAAGAAAGCCTATCGCAAAATGGCTATTAAATACCATCCGGATAAAAATCCGGGCGACAAAGCTTCGGAAGAAAAATTCAAGGAAGCGGCTGAGGCTTACGAAATATTGAGCAATCCGGAGAAAAAACAACGTTATGATCAATACGGTCATGCTGGCGTTGGTGGCAATGGCGGATTTGGTGGTGGCGGTGGTCAAGGTGGATTTGGCGGCATGAACATGGATGATATCTTCAGTCAGTTTGGGGATATTTTTGGCGGACACTTTGGTGGTGGCGGTGGATTTGGAGGCGGTGGTCGCGGTGGCAGAAGAGTAAACCGAGGTTCTAACCTTCGTGTAAAAGTAAAAATGACCTTGGAAGAAATTGCCAATGGTGTTGAAAAGAAAATCAAAGTAAATAAATACGTTGCTTGTAAACCTTGCTCTGGTAGCGGTGCAAAAAACGGATCGGCACACAGCACTTGTTCAACTTGTAAAGGTCAAGGACAAGTGAGTAGAGTTACCAATACTATTTTAGGAGCAATGCAAACAACCAGCACCTGCCCTGCTTGTGGTGGTGATGGAAAAACAATTACCGACAAATGTCCTTCTTGCCATGGCGATGGAATTGTGCGTGAAGAAGAAGTAATCTCAATCAATATTCCAGCAGGTGTTGCCGAAGGAATGCAATTATCTGTTGCAGGAAAAGGAAACATGGGTGCACGTAATGGTGTTCCTGGTGATATGATTGTGGTGATTGAAGAAATCGAACATGAATTTTTAAAACGTGATGGCCTGCACTTATTCTACGACCATTACATTAGTTATACCGATGCAGCTTTAGGAACTCAAATTGAAGTACCAACCATTGATGGGAAAGCAAAAGTTAAAATTGATGCTGGAACACAAAGTGGAAAAGTATTGCGTTTAAAAGCAAAAGGTTTGCCTGATATCAACAGTTATTCAAGAGGAGATATTTTGGTGAATATCAACGTGTGGACACCACAAAACTTAACAAAAGAAGAAAAGAAAATTTTAGAAGGATTGAAAGATGCAGAAAACTTCAAGCCCAATCCAGGAAAAAATCAAAAGAGTTTCTTCGAACGTATGAAACAATATTTCGATTAAGTACTTATTGAATGAATAATAAGTACACTTCTCAAAACAACCGATATAAAACCATTACAAGCTTTATTGTGCTGTGTTTTATATCGGTTTTTTCATTTGCACAAGACACTATTCGTGTAAAAAAAGTAAGACACTATTATGATAATTGTTATCTGGTACTTTGCGCAGATAGCAATTCTTACAAAGACACCATTCCAAAAGCCCTTTTTGAGTCGGAAGCGAAAATTGAGA
>JBIIOB010000028.1:0-10617 GCA_044337125.1 Bacteroidia bacterium | reverse complement strand
TGCAACTATTGATAGTATAATAAACAAGAAAAAATTTCCAGACAGAGTTTGTTATTCACAGAATCGAACAAAATATTCCTCTACTGGACTATCTCAGTATGCTCCAAGCAAAATTGTAAATGCTGGACCTGGAGTAGCATATACTTCTTCTATTAATGTGAAAGCTGGAGAAATATATTATTTAATGGTTGATTATAGCGAATTGTATTTAAGGAAGGATCCTAATAATCCTCCCAAAGGTTTTAGAATATATTTTTATAATTATTGGCCAAACAAAAAACCTGTGGTACTTCAAAACGTTCAATTTGAGAATGGGAAAGCAATATTGTTACAATCTTCCTTTCCCGAATTAGATAAATTGTATAGCATTTTAAAGCAAAATGCATTAACAGCAATTGAAATAATAGGTTATACTGATAATGTTGGTAATAAAAAAAGTAATCTATTATTATCTCAAAGCAGGGCTAATGCCATTGCAGACTATTTAATCAAGAAAGGCATAAACAAAGACCGATTGTTAACTAAAGGTTTAGGCGATTCTAATCCTATTGATTCAAACATGACCGAGGAGGGAAGACAAAAAAATAGACGTGTGGAATTTACAATCATTATGAAATAATTAATGGCGGAATTTCCATTTTACAAACAACCCGATTATATGGATTGTGGTGCAACAAGCCTCCGCATGGTGGCAAAGCATTATGGTAAATCTGTTTCTTTACAACAAATTAGGGAACTATCCAGTACAACAAGAGAAGGAAGTAGTCTATTAGGATTAAGTGAAGCAGCCGAAAAAATAGGCTTCCGAACAATGGGAGTAAAAGTAACCTATGAAAAACTGTTATATGATGCACCATTACCTTGTATTGCCCATTGGAATCAAAGCCATTTTGTAGTCATTTACAAAATAAAAAAAGACACGGTATATATAGCCGATCCTGCTCACGGATTATTAAAATACAACAAGGAAGATTTTTTAAAATCATGGAAAAGCGATTTAAACGAAGGAATCCTGCTTCTTCTAGAACCAACACCAGAATTTTATTCAGAAAACAGCTCTCATGGCATAAAAGAATCAAAACCTAAAGGCTTTTCATTTCTTTTTAAATACCTTTTTCGATATAAAAAACTATTAATACAGCTTATTATTGGTTTATTAGCCGGAAGTTTATTGCAACTAGTCTTCCCTTTCCTTACACAAAGTATTATAGATATTGGCGTCCAAAACAATGATTATAAATTTATTTACCTCATTCTTTTTGCTCAATTAATGCTTTTTGTTGGTAGAACAACTATTGAAATTATCCGAAGTTGGATATTAATGCACATTAGTAGTAGGATTAATATTTCATTGGTTTCCGATTTTTTTGTGAAACTCATGAAGCTACCCATCTCCTTTTTTGATGTAAAAATGACAGGAGATATTCTGCAACGCATAAATGACCATCATCGAATTGAAAACTTTCTTACCTCTACTTCACTTAATGTTTTATTTTCATTTGTCAATTTAATTGTATTCAGTTTTGTTTTAGCTTACTATAATTTGACCATATTTTCAGTATTTATTGGAGGCAGTTTGCTTTATTTTCTTTGGATTTTATTCTTTCTCAAACGCAGAGCTGATTTGGATTTTATGCGATTTCAACAAAATTCCCAAAATCAAAGTAAGGTAATGGAACTGATTACTGGAATGCAAGAAATTAAGTTACACAATGCCGAACGTCAAAAACGCTGGCAATGGGAAAATATTCAAGTTCGATTATTTAAAACAAACATTAAAGGATTGGTTTTAGAACAAACCCAAAATGCAGGTTCCAATTTAATAAATGAACTAAAAAACATATTCATCACCTTTTTATCTGCAAAACTGGTAATTGATGGGCAAATCACTTTAGGGATGATGCTTTCTATTAGTTATATCATTGGTCAGTTAAACAGTCCAATAATGCAATTGGTAGCTTTTACCCAAAGTTTACAAGATGCAAAATTGAGCTTGGAGCGTTTATCCGAAATCCACATCAGGGAGAATGAAGAATCGTCAATGAATGAAACAAGCACCGAAATAGAGAAAAATGCCTCTATTGGCCTAAAAAACGTCTCCTTTCAATATATTGGTATGTTAGGAGATATGGTTTTGAAGGATTTAGATTTAATAATTCCAGCAAATAAAATAACCGCAATAGTAGGAACAAGCGGTAGTGGCAAAACAACATTAATGAAACTCCTTTTGAAGTTCTATGATCCTGTTAAGGGAGAAATCAAAATTGCAAATCAAAATTTGAATGCAATTTCTCCAAAAGCCTGGAGAGATAAATGTGGAGTTGTAATGCAAGAGGGATATATCTTTTCAGACACAATAGCAAACAACATAGCAGTAGGTGTTGAGCATATAGATATAGAAAAATTACGTAACGCAGTTTCGATTGCAAACATAAAAGAACATATTGAATCTTTGCCATTAGGATATAATACAAAAATAGGAATGGAAGGAATAGGCTTAAGTACAGGGCAGAAACAACGTATTCTAATTGCGCGAGCAGTTTACAAAAATCCTGATTATTTGTTCTTTGATGAAGCCACTAGTGCATTGGATGCTAATAACGAAATGGTGATTATGAATAATCTCAACCATTTTTTTAAAGGAAAAACAGTTGTTGTAATTGCGCACCGTTTAAGCACGGTTAAAAATGCTGATCAAATTGTAGTATTGGAAAAAGGTAAAATAATTGAAGTTGGAAATCATACTGAATTAACAACAAAAAAAGGAAGTTACTTCGATTTAGTTAAAAACCAATTGGAATTAGGCAACTAGAAAATGGCTGAAGAAAAGGAAATAGAACTAAAAACGGAGGATGTAAATGAATTACTTACATCAGTTCCTAATTGGATTATTCGTTGGGGAGTGACCATGATTTTTTGTATTATGGTAGCTGCTTTGGCATTATCTTATTTCATTAAGTATCCTGACACACTAACAGCCAAGGCAACCATAACAACAATTAATCCACCCGTTACCCTCGTTTCAAAAGCAAACGGAAAAATAATTGAATTAAAAGTTAAAAATAACCAATCAGTTAAAAAGGATGAAGTTTTATTTGTAATTGAAAGTGCGGCCAATTACAATTCAATATTAGCAATAGACACAATTCTGAAAGATTTTGATAAGAATGATTCTTTAAATTATATCAAGCTAAACAGGCTTTCTCTTCTGGGAAAACATGGTGAAGGTTTGGGTGGCATTACACCCATGTTTATTGTTTTTTTTAAAAGCTACAACGATTACAAATTACAAAAGGAGCTTAATCCACAAATAAAAGAAGTTGAAATCATAGATAAAGAACTTGCTGAGTATCAAGCATTACAAGGGAAGTATCAGAATCAGGAGAATATCTATAAAGAAGAATTTAGCCTAATAGAAAAAGATTTTAACAGATTTACCACTCTGTTTTCAAATCAATCTATTTCAGCAAAAGAATTTGAAGATAAAAAGCGTGAATTTTTATCAGCAAAGCGAAATTACGAAAGCATTAAAATAACCAACATCAATAATAAATTAGCAATCAATAATCTTGAAAAAAATAAACTTCAATTACAAATGCAAGCATATCAGGAAATTGAAAAATTTGAAAAAACATTAAGCCAAAGTGTTCAAAGTTTAAAATCAGAGATTGAAACATGGGAACAAGCATACCTATTAAAGGCGCCTATTGAAGGTAAGGTTTCTCTGTTTAACTATTGGGCAATTAACCAAAATATAAAGCAAGGGGACGAGATTTTAAGTATTGTTCCAAGTATAAAACAGGAAATAATTGCTAAATTATTTTTACCAGTACAAAATTCTAGTAAGTTAAAAATAGGCCAAACAGTGAATATTAAACTTGACAACTACCAATTTCAAGAGTTTGGGATGTTAAAAGGGCGAGTAGAAAATGTTTCATTAGTGCCACAAAAAGATACGTATGCAATCGAAGTTTCACTTCCAAACAACTTAATAACATCCTACAACAAACAACTTGTATATAAAGAGGAAATGCAGGGAACGGCAGATATTATTACAGAGGAGCTAAGTGTTTTTGATAGAGTATTTTATCAGTTTCGGAAAATTTTGAAGTAAATATTTAGCTAAGCTAAATTAAGCGCAAACGATTATCTTTGTTTCTATGCTTCTATCCTTTCAATCTTATTTAAAAAATGAAAAACTTATCAAGTCTTCCGATACAGTTTTATTAACTGTAAGTGGTGGGATTGATTCCGTGGTGTTGTGTGAGCTGTTTTACCAAACTAAAATTAAATTTGCGATTGCTCATTGTAATTTTCAACTTAGAGGAAAGGAAAGCGAAGGAGATGAACTATTCGTTGAAGCATTGGCCGAAAAATATCAGGTGCCTTTTCATACGATTGCTTTTGAAACTTCCAGCTATGCAAAAAAACATAAATTATCAATACAAGTTGCAGCACGTGATTTAAGATATGCTTGGTTCGAAGAAATTCGTCAGCAATTTAATTATACTCGCATTGCTACTGCACATCATCAAGATGATTCCATTGAAACATTTTTTATCAATCTGATTAGAGGTACAGGAATAAAAGGCTTGCATGGTATTTTGCCCATTCAGGAGAAACTGATTCGCCCTTTGTTGTTTGCGAATAAAATAGAAATTATTGCATTTGCAAAAAAGAATAAATTAAAACATCGTGAAGATAGTTCGAATGCAAGCGATAAATATGTTCGGAATAAAATCCGCCATTCGCTTATTCCACTGTTGAATGAAATAAGTAAAAATGCAAGTGCTAATATTATTACTACCATTGAAAATCTAAAATCGGTTGAAGCGGTTTACCAAAAACGTATTGATAAAAAAAGAACATCGCTTGTAATAGAGGAGAGTGGCATTGTTAAAATTTCAATATCAAAATTGAAGAAATTAAAGCCGATTGAGCCTTACCTGTTTGAATTCCTTTATCCTTTGGGTTTTAGTTCAATAGTAGCGGATGAAATAATTGCATCATTAAGTAGTGAAAGTGGAAAACAGTTCTTTTCAGAAACACATCGTTTGGTGAAGGATCGTGATTTTTTATTAATCGAAGAAACCGCAACTAAAAACGAGGTATTGGATACTCGCTTTAAAATTCTTAAAACCTCAAAAGAACTACCTTATGGGAATCAAACATTGGTTTTAAAAGCGATGAAGCGTCCAACTAAACTTAAATTAGTAAATCCTGCTACGATTGCACAGTTTGATTTCGATAAATTAGTATTCCCCTTAACCCTTCGTAAATGGGAAAAGGGAGATGTCTTTTATCCGATTGGAATGAAAGGGAAGAAAAAATTAAGCGATTACTTTATTGATAAAAAATTGTCACTGCTCGAAAAAGACAATAGCTGGGTATTAGAGTCGAATGGCCAAATTATATGGGTTGTTGGACAACGGATGGATGATCGATATAAAATAAGTCCTCAGACAAAAAAAATATATTTTGCAGAGTTGATGAAGTAGATTAACTTTGTAGGAACTACAAAAATAAAGGCATTTAATGCAAAACGACTTACTTTTTGATGAGAAACAATTTATAGGCTATAACAAATGGTCGATACTATGGCGCACGGTTTTAGGGCTGTTTTGTTTTACCTTGTATTATTGGAGTGAAAATCCGAAGGCAGTTGATGTTTCTGTAATTGAAATTCCATCATCACCAGTTGATGAAGATTCGGGGCAGTTGTTTTTTTTAATGGGTGTTATCTTAATGTTGTTATCCTTGATTCTGATTTTTGTGCTTCACCTTCACACAAAAATACAAGGGGAAAATTTAATTTTGGATGGATTATGGACCTCCAGAAAGGTAAAGATCGATCTTTCGAATATTGTTTCGGCCAAGAAAGTAAAATACAGTAAGTATTTATTGAACAGACCGGTTTATAACCTTCATTTTAAAAATAAAATCCGTTTTTTTACGCAAGGCAATGATGCTGTTGAGCTTACTGATAAAGAAGGATTGGTTTATCGTATTGGTACCCAAAAGGCAAGTGAGTTGGTGGAAATTATCCAGTCGATTATTAAAAAATAACCCCCACCAAAATAATTTTATAAAAATGTAACGCAATTTTATTTTGTGCGTACAACATAGCCTACTCTCTAAATGAATGTTTAACCCAAAAAATGGAAACTTATGACAAATGCTACTAAACCTGTGAAAGTGGAAAAGGAATCAATCAGTGAATTGAAATTTCCTGAAAATGAAGTGTTGAATTCTGCAGATGCTCTTAAAATTCGTACCGCTAGCCTTGAAAGAGCCATGAAGTTAGGGAATTTGGAGCACAATAAAATTAAAATTGTTTTTGAAGATTCAGAAGGCGTAAAACAGGTAGAAACAACCGTTTGGGGAGTTACCGACAAGCGCGTTATCCTTAAGCAAGGAGTGGTTATCCCAATTAACCGCATCCACGAAGTGATTTAACAACTATTAACACCGATTGCTAATAATATAGTAAAAATAGCCCCGAGTTTTCGGGGCTATTTTTTTAACTTTACCACAATCAAATTATAATTCAGTAAAAACACGTTTTGATTATGAAGAAATTTTGGAGTCTGTTATTAGTATCAATTATGTTTTCCAGTTTTGTTGTTGGACAGGACAATCCGGTGAAATGGAAGCTATCTACAAAAAAAATAAGTGATTGTGAATATGAATTGGTGTTTAATGGAACTATTGAGGAACATTGGCATGTATATTCATTGAATAAATTGTCAGATGACGGACCAATGCCCGCGAATGTCATGGTTGATAAAGGTGCTGGTTTCGAATTGGTGGGTAAGCCAACTGAAAGCAAACCGATAAAAGCGTTCGACAAGGTATTTGAGGTGGATGTAATGTATTTCGAAAAATCGGTAGTATTTAAGCAAAAAATAAAGTTAAAATCAGATAAAGAAGTTGTTATAAAAGGCAAATACGAATACCAGGCTTGTACCGAAGAAAAATGCATCTTTCCTCCTGCAACACCATTCGAGTTTAAATTAACAGGAGATTGTGGAACGAAAGAACTGTCATCAGTAGCAACGGAAGCAGTTGCTTCAATTGATTCATCAAGTACCGAAGTGATTGATTCATCTGTATCAGAGGTTGATACTGTTAAAACAACTGTTGTGGCCGCTTCATCTAATGCCGATACAGATGATGAATCATCGATAGAAGGAAAAGTATGGTGGGTGATTTTCTTAACAGGTTTTGTTTGGGGCTTTGCAGCATTGTTTACACCATGCGTTTTCCCTCTGATTCCTATGAACGTTAGTTTTTTCTTAAAACGTAGTCAGAATAAAGCCAAAGGAAAATTGAATGCCATCTTATACGCCTTATCCATTATTATCATTTTCGTTTCTCTTGGTTTAGGAATTTCCGCTATTTGGGGTGGTGGAGCATTGCACAGTTTTTCTACAAGTGCAGGTTTTAATATTGTCATCTTTATCATGTTGTTGATTTTTGCAGCCTCCTTTTTAGGTGCATTTGAAATCACCTTGCCATCGGGCTTTGTAAATAAAATTGATAAACAAAGTGATAGAGGAGGATACATTGGTATTTTCTTTATGGCCTTGGCATTGGTTGTAATTTCGTTTTCATGCACTGGACCAATGATTGGAAATGCATTAGTTGCAGCTTCCACCTCAGGAAATACATCGGGCGCATTTTGGGCAATGTTTGGATTCTCTTCGGGATTGGCATTACCATTCGGATTATTCGCATTTTTCCCATCCATGCTTAATTCAATGCCAAAGAGCGGTGGCTGGTTAAATACAGTTAAGGTTGTACTTGGTTTTTTAGAATTAGCCTTAGCCTTGAAATTTGCTTCGAATGTCGATTTAGTTTATCAATTAGGAATATTAACGCGTGAGGTATTCATTACATTATGGGTGGTGATTTTTGCTTTGATGACCATCTATTTAATGGATGGATTCAAAACATCGCACGACAGCGATGTAAAATACCTTTCTGTAACACGCTTGTTTTTTATAATTATATCATTTTCTATTACTGTGTATTTAATTCCAGGATTATGGGGTGCTCCTTTAAAATTGTTTAGCGGTGTATTGCCACCAGCTGAATATTCCGAATCACCAAAAGGTTTTGGTGGTAGTGGTGGAGCTGAGTCTGCTCATACTGCTGTTTCATTGGATCCTGAGTTTGGACAGTTCATGGAAGTAAACAAACATGGAGTTCCTTATTTTAAAAATGATTATGCACATGCATTGGCCTATGCTAAAAAAGTTGGAAAACCATTGATGGTCGATTTTACTGGACATGCTTGCGCTAATTGCCGCAAAACAGAAGATTTTATTTGGCCAGATGCAGGCGTTGCGAAAATATTAACGGATGATGTGGTATTGGTGAGTTTGTATGTGGATGATAAACGTGAATTGGATAAAAAGGAATTCATGAAAGTGTTTTGGTACGGACAAGAACGAGAAATAACAACCATTGGAGATAAGTTCAAGTATATGGAAGAAACCTTGTACAAACAAAGTACTCAACCTTTATATGTTTTGTTGGATCATGAAGAGAAAACGTTGACAGCACCACGTGGTTATAAATCGGGAATACCAGAATACATTAATTGGTTAAATGAAGGTGTAAATGAATTTAAAAAGCTTAGCAGTAAATAATTAACTTTGCTACTCGAAACTAAAAAACTACAAATAAAATGGCATTAGAAGAAAAAATAAATGCAGACATTAAAGCTGCAATGTTGGCAAAAGAGGCTGCAAAATTAGAAGCATTAAGAGCTGTAAAATCAGCAATACTTTTATTGAAAACTTCTCCTGAAGGTTATACTGATGAAACAGAAATTAAGGCCTTGCAAAAAATGGTTAAGCAACGTAAAGAGACTGCAGATGTTTACAATGGTCAAGGCCGTGCCGATTTAGCTGAAGTTGAATTGTCGCAAGCTGCTATTATCGAAGTGTATTTGCCAAAACAAATGAGTGAAGCTGAAGTGAAAGTGGAATTAGAAAAAATTATTGCATCCGTTGGTGCGAGTTCTCCTGCAGATATGGGTAAAGTAATGGGCGCTGCAACAAAAGCATTGTCGGGAAAAGCAGATGGTAAAGTTATCTCTACTTTAGTTAAAGAATTATTGAGCAAATAATAGTATACAAAAAAAAAATAAAAAAGGCGCAATTGAAAATTCAATTGCGCCTTTTTTTATTCTCAGATTTGATTATTCAAATATAATTTTCTTTGTGATGCGTTCATTATCAATTAGTATAGAAATGAAATATATCCCACTTGATAAATTTTCTTTTTCAATAGTTAGAATCGATTCGGTTGTGAAAAATGAACGCAATTCTCTTCCAGTAACGTCATGTAGAGTAATACCTACTTGACGACCTGAAGTATTTCCAAGGTTTAGCGTGGTAAAGTCAATAGCTGGATTCGGAAAAATGATAACTGAATTATTGGCACTGATTTCAGCTACATTTAAAGTTGAACAGTTCATTGGAAAGCTATAGGCACAAGTAGTGTCATATATTGCATCTGTTACATACACAGTTCCGGTGAAGTTTGCTGGCAGTGAATCCAAGGTTGTTGGTAAATCGTGAGTTACGGTATCACCGCCCAATTGAGCAAATAGAAAATACAATGCACTGATGTTTGCAACTGTATCACCAGTACTATTAACAACCACAACTACAGGGTAGTTTATTTGGTTAGAATCAGCATTGATGATGGTAACATCCAATTCATTATTGGTAGTATCCATTGCTATGCTTTGAATACATAAGGAGCCACAATTAATAACTTGTGCTTTGGATTCAAAACCAATTAGTATAATTAAAATTAAAAATGCAATTATTTTTTTCATTTTGATTTATTATTTTTTTCAAAGGTAGTGAAACAAATTACATTAAATGGTCCAAGTGTTTTTACCTCTTATTAATGCATCTAAATTGCCTTTCCCTTTTTGTTTGATAGCTTCTTCTATTTGTTCATTCATAGCATCTTCATAGCAAAAGCGGTCTTCTTTATAGAATACACCAAATGGTCTAGGCAAGGCATTTTCATTTCCTGGATTGTCGAAGAAACGAACCAATATGCTTGCTTTTACAGGATCTGTTTCATCATGTATCCATAAATCATTTGCAGAAGCATCTGCAATATTTACAATTACCGGTTTGAATCCATCTAATTTAATTCCTTTGTCGGCTTGCTCCCCAAAGATTAATGGTTTTCCATTTTCAACCATTAACGTATTTAACTTTTTTGTTCCTTTTTCGGTAAATACTTCAAAAGCGCCATCATTAAATACATTACAATTTTGGTAAATTTCTACTAAAGATGTTCCCTTGTGCGCATTTGCTCTTTTCAATATTTCACGCATGTGAATCGGATCTCTGTCCATAGTACGAGCAATAAAAGTACCATCGGCACCTAAACTTAATGCAAGTGGATTAAAAGGATGATCAACCGAACCCATAGGTGTTGATTTTGCAACTTTACCTAAAGGAGATGTTGGTGAATACTGACCTTTTGTTAAACCATAAATTTCATTGTTAAACAACAACACATTTACATCGAAATTTCTTCTTAATAAATGTATAAAATGATTTCCTCCAATTGATAAAGCAT
>JBIIOB010000349.1:0-3259 GCA_044337125.1 Bacteroidia bacterium | reverse complement strand
TACTGTAATTGGTTCCTGTTAATCCAATACTTACAAATTCTAGTTTTCCATTTTCGTCAGCCACAAAACCTTTTATGCTGCCCGTTTGTGCTGCAGTATAAAAATAGAATAGAAAGAATAATGGAAGTAGAAATGATTTCATTTTAAGGCAAATGTATGATTTTAATTTAGACGTGTCTAAAAAATATTTCATTATTAATTTAAAATACTTCTTATATTTGTCTTAAATTACCCTGCCAATGAATTCATTTACGGAAGAAAATTATTTGAAAGCAATTTATAAGCTCTTGGAAAACGAGACAGTTGTTACTACAAATGCAATTGCTGAAAAAATGAATACGAAAGCAGCTTCAGTTACGGATATGTTGAAGAAGCTCTCTGATAAAAAAATGATTAATTACCAGAAGTATCAAGGGGTTAGTCTAACCAATAAAGGTGAAAAGGTTGCATTGATGATTATTCGTAAACATCGATTGTGGGAAATGTTTTTAGTGGAGAAATTAAGCTTTAAATGGGATGAGGTACATGATGTTGCAGAACAGTTGGAGCATATCGATTCAGATAAATTGATAGCTCAAATCGATAAATTTTTAAATTATCCAAAATTTGATCCACATGGCGATCCGATTCCAGATGTAAATGGAAAATTTCAAATACAAAAATCGGTTCTTTTGTCGACTTTAAAATTAAACGAACAAGGAGTGATGACAGGTGTTGTGGATCATAGTTCGGCCTTTTTACAATACTTAGATAAATGTGGAATTGTTTTGGGGAATGATATTAAAATAAAAGAAGTTATTGCATTTGATAAGTCCTTGCAAATAACTGTTAATAAAAAAAATACATTATTTATAAGCAATGAAGTTGCAAAAAACATATTGGTAATTATAAAATAAGTATGCATAAAAATTCTGAAAAATCATTGTCGGAGGTCCATGCTACTGTTGATACAACCAACAAAAATGGATTTTGGAAAAAACTATTTGCATTTATAGGACCAGCATACCTAATTAGTGTTGGTTATATGGATCCTGGTAATTGGGCAACTGATATTGCTGGTGGAAGCGAGTTTGGTTATACTTTACTATGGGTATTGGTGATGAGTAATTTGATGGCCCTTCTATTGCAAAGCTTAAGTGCACGATTGGGATTGGTAAGAGGGCTGGATTTGGCTCAAGCATCTAGAGCGACCTACCCACCAATTGTTAATTATTTAAATTGGTTTTTAGCAGAAGTGGCAATTGCAGCTTGTGATCTAGCAGAAGTAATCGGAATGGCTATTGGTTTGCAATTATTGTTTCATATACCCTTATTGGCTGGTGTCTTTATTACTGTAGCGGATACTTTTTTACTTCTAATCTTGCAACGTTTTGGTATGCGAAAGATGGAGGCATTTATACTTGCATTAATTTCTGTTATTGGATTGGCATTTATTGCCGAACTTTTTTTTGCTAAACCAGACGCAGCTGAATTAGTTAAAGGTTTTATTCCTTCAATTCCGAACAACTCGGCATTGTATATTGCAATTGGAATAATTGGAGCAACAGTGATGCCTCATAATTTGTATTTGCATTCTTCATTAGTGCAAACTCGCAAAATAAATCGATCTCCTGAAGGAATAAAGGAAGCAATTAAATTTAATTTTATTGATACGGGTATTTCCTTGAATATTGCATTATTTGTGAATGCATCCATTTTGATTTTAGCAGCAGCAGCTTTCTATAAAAATGGTATTCATGATGTTTCTGAAATACAAGATGCGCATAAATTATTGGATAATATTTTAGGAAATAGTATGGCGCCAATTTTGTTTGCAATTGCTTTAATTGCTGCTGGACAAAGCTCTACACTTACAGGAACACTGTCTGGTCAGATAGTAATGGAAGGTTATTTGAATTTACGAATTCAACCATGGCTAAGGCGATTAATAACACGATTGGTAGCAATTATTCCTGCGGTTATATCAATAGTTTTATTTGGAGAAGGAGCCACTGGTGAATTATTGATTTTGAGCCAAGTAATATTGAGTCTTCAATTAGGTTTTGCTGTAATTCCTTTGATTCATTTAACGAGCGATAAAAAAACGATGGGTGTTTTTGCAAATAAATCATGGGTGAAAATATGCGCTTGGATAACAGCAAGTATAATTGTCATTTTGAATGCCAAGCTTGTTGTGGAGACGATTATTAAATGGATAGAAGAATCAGGAAATGCAACTTGGATTTATTTTACAATAATTCCATTAGTTGTTGGTGCCGGAATTCTTTTACTATACATAACATTCGCACCGTTGCGTAAACGTCAGAAAGAACATTTTCATAATGTACCAGATGGCTTACCGGATGACTTAGTTATTACTTCTGCTCATAAGTATAATCGCATTGCCATTACAGTTGATTTTAGTACAAGTGATAGCAAAGCGATAAGCAATGCGATTGCTCAAGGAGGCAAAGAAGCTTATTATATTTTAATTCATATTGTAGAAACTGCTGGTGCACGAATGATGGGTCATGAAATTGATGATTTGGAAACTATTTCTGATAAAATTAACTTAGATAAATATAGCAAGGAGCTTACAGATAAAGGATTTAAGATTGAATCAAAAATAGGTTTTGGAAATCCAAAGAAGTCGATACCCGATATTGTTAACACTTGTAATTGTGATTTACTTGTAATGGGAGCTCATGGCCATCGGGCATTTAAAGATATTTTGCTTGGTACAACCTTGGATGCTGTTCGCCACAATGTAAAAGTTCCTGTATTAATAGTTAAATAGTATCTTTGCATACGATTATGAGTACAGAAAACACTATAAATATTAAAAACAAACGTGCATCCTTTGAGTATGCATTTATTGATAAATACATCGCTGGTTTGCAGCTTACTGGTACAGAAATTAAATCTATACGTGAAGGAAAGGCAAATATCAATGATGCTTTTTGTGTTTTTCAAAAAGATGAACTAATAGTTCGGAATATGCACATTGCTCATTATTTTGATGGAACATACAATAATGTGGAGGAGAAACGCGACAGAAAGTTGTTGCTTAACCGACAAGAATTGAATAAGCTTCAAAATAAGTTGAAAGATCAAGGTTTAACAATAGTTCCAATTCGTTTATTTATCTCAGACAAAGGATATGCTAAACTGGAGATAGCTTTAGCGAAAGGAAAGAAATTGTATGATAAGCGAGAGGATATTAAGAAACGCGATACGGATCGTGAAATGAAACGCAAATTGGTATAATGGAAAAGGGTAA
>JBIIOB010000348.1:0-3269 GCA_044337125.1 Bacteroidia bacterium | reverse complement strand
CTGGTGGAACTTATACATTAACCATTACCAATATCTATGGCTGCTCTAGTTCAGCCACTCAAACAGTAACAGTATATAACTTACCTCCTATTGATGCAGGATTGAATGACAGTACTTGTCTAAGCACAAATATTGGCCTACAAGCAAGTGGTGGTGCAAGTTATATTTGGCACCCAGGAACATCTTTGAGTGATTCTACAGTAGCAAATCCAACAGCTGGTCCAGTATTAACAACAACCTATACCGTTATAGGAACAGATGCAGGTGGCTGCCAAAGCATTGACTCGGTAACAATAACTGTATTAGGAAATCCAAATGTACCTGCTATTGTAAAAGGAAATGATACGTTGTACGCTAATCCAAATAATTATGCGGCCTACCAGTGGTATTTAAATGGTTCTCCAATTGTTGGTGCAACTGATTCAATCTATATCTACACTCAAAATGGAACCTATTATTTGGAAGTTTCAAATGCATTTGGTTGCTCATCTGTTTCCACCACCATTGTAATTTCAGATGCCATTGGAATAAATGAGCTTTCAAACAGCTTAATGGCAAGCATCTATCCAAACCCTACATCAGAAAATTTATTTATTGATTTTAATAGTAAAAAAGCAGATGTAGTTACATTGAGCATCATGGATATTTCAGGAAGAGAAGTATATGGTGAAAAAATTAACCTGTCAACTGGAATGAACAGAAAACAAATTAATACTAACGTATTCAATAAAGGAATCTATCTAGTTCAATTTATCACCGAGAATGGTGTTAAGTCAGAAAAACTGATTATACAATAATCCAAACCTTAACTAAAAAAGGCCCTTTGATTTAAATCAAAGGGCCTTTTTTTATTCTACCTTTTCAATACTTGTAGACCTTTTAGAAGAATTTCGCTTTTCAGTTGAATAGGTTACAATAAAATACAATAGAATTAGTGCTATACCAACGCTAACCAAAATCTGGTATCGTTCTTTTGTTTCATTCTTTTGAGGCTTATAACCGGTATCTGCATTGTTAGTTTTTTCTGTTTGCCTTTGTTGCTGCTTCTTATACTGTGCTTGTTGTTGAGCATATTGGTAGGCATTTCCTGTATAAGCAGTATACTGTGTTTTAGGATTAGTTGAAGCGTATGCTTGTCGTCCAGTTGAAAAAGACTGATCGTATTTTTTACGCTTTACAGGATTGGATAATACAGCATAGGCTTCTTGCACCTCTTTAAATTTTTCTTCTGCAAGTTTATTGCCTGCATTTTTATCTGGATGATACTTCTTTGCAAGAGCTCTATAAGCCGCTTTTATCTCATTAATAGATGCGGCATTATTAACTCCAAGTAAAATATAGTAATTCTTAAACGTCATGATACAAAAAAAGCCCTGTCGGTTTAGACAGGGCTTTAAAAATCTATTTAACTAGTGTTTTTCTTCTTCCTTTTGTTCGCCTTCTTTAGGGGCAGGTGCTACTGATTTTAAATAAACAGCAGAATAATCTCTGAAACGCATTGCATTTGAATACAAACCATGAACAGATGATTTCACCAAACGATAGCTTTCTTCATACCACAACATCAACACAGGAGCATCATTCATCATTAATTGCTCTGCTTTTAAGAATGCAGCATAGCTTTCTTCTTGTGTTTTAGCAGATTTTCCTTCTTCAAATAATTTGTCGAATTCAGCATTTTTATAACGAGGAGTGTTTGGGAATGATGGTTGAGTTGCATCAGCAGGAACACCAGCACCATATAAAGTCCATAAGAAATTTTCTGGGCTAGGGAAATCGGCAATCCATGCAGCACGGAACACCTCAGCTCTACCATATTTAGCATCTTCTAATTTTTGTTTTTGTGGCACAACTTCGAAGTCGATATTTACATTCAACACTTCCATCAATTGTTTTTGGATCTCCAAAACAACATTTGCATTTTTTGCACCACCACTATTCAATTCGATTTTCACCTTTGGAAAACCTTTACCATTAGGGTAACCAGCCTCTGCTAATAATTTTTTAGCTTTTTCAGCATCAAAATCGTATCCAGTAATTTTTGTAATGTCATAGCCTTTGAACGATGGAGGACAAATTCCATTTACACCAGGACCATAAGCCTCACCTTTTAGTACATCTTCAATGATTTTATTTCTATCAATAGCATAACTAAATGCTTGACGAACTTTCAAATTGTTAAATGGTTCTTTTGTTAAATTAAACTCATAGTATTGACTAGCCATTTCTGGAGAACGCTCCAAAATAAATTTAGGTGGTTTGTTTTGGAAATTTGAAATTTGACTTTCAACCATATCTTTAATTGATTCAGATGGAAGACCAATAACCATTGCTAAGTCACCATTTTCGAAACTTTCTAATTCTTGTTTTTTAGTAGGCAAGAATGAAACAATAATTGAATCCAAGAACGGTAATTTGTTTCCTAAAGAATCTACGCCATGGTAATTATCATTACGTTTCAAAATAATTTTATCAGTAGCTTCAGACTGAACAAACATAAAAGGACCAGTACCCACTTTCATTTCCACACCATATTTTTCAACAGCCTCTTTAGCAACAACACTTGCTGCTGGAGATGCTAAAATGGACAAGAAAGAAGCGCTTGGAGAAGTTAATGTAATAGATAAGGTATAATCATCCACCACTTTTACACCTTCAATTGTACCGTTTGGTTTTCCTTTGCTAGCATCAAAAAACTTGTTAGCACCTACCACGCGGTCTTTGAATGTTGCACCAAAATTTGAATTGTCTTTTGAATCAGTACATAAAAGTTCAAAAGAATATTTGAAATCGGCAGCCTTTACTTCACGACCTTTTCCTTCAGGAAAACATTCATTGTCTTGAAAAAGAACACCTTTTTTCAAATTAAAAGTATAGGTTGTACCAGTAGCATCCAAGGACCATTTTTCAGCCAAAGCAGGAATAATTGCCAAATCTTTTGCATTGAATTTAACCAAACCTTCATAAATTTGGTTAGCAATGTGTGCAGAGCTAATATCAGTAATAGCTGTAGGGTATAAAGTCTGTACTTGTTCCGTTTCGTTAATTTTCAATGTTCCACCATAAACTTTGTCGCCCTTTGCAACTCTATCGCCTGATGCACTGTCGGTTGAGGAATTAGAACATGAATATAAAAACACTCCTAATGATAGGATAAACAATAAGGATTTTTTCATAATTTGATATAATAAACGTTTAAATAAGCTATAATCAACTGCAAGATTACTCCAACTTTAGCAAAATTGCAAGTTAAATGTACAAAATATCCC
>JBIIOB010000347.1:0-3272 GCA_044337125.1 Bacteroidia bacterium | reverse complement strand
AAGCCCTTCGTTACGATTTAACTGTTCCTTTTGCACGTTATGTGGTGCAACACCAACACGAAATATCTTTTCCGTTCAAACGCTATCAAATTCAACCCGTATGGCGTGCCGATCGACCACAAAAAGGTCGTTACCGCGAATTTTACCAATGCGATGCCGATGTAATTGGAAGTAACTCCTTATTAAATGAAGTGGAGTTGGTGCAAATGATGGATGATGTGTTCACTGCATTTGGATTGGGTGTAATGATTAAAATTAACAACCGTAAAATCCTAAGTGGAATTGCAGAAGTAATTGGTGAAAAAGAGAAAATTGTTACGATCACTGTTGCAATTGACAAATTGGATAAAATTGGGAAAGAAGTCGTAAATAAGGAATTGCAAGAAAACGGAATAGGAGCAGAAGCTATTCAAAAATTGCAACCATTGATTGATTTCACTGGTTCTACTGCCGAAAAATTAAGTTTCTTAAAATCTTTATTAGCGAGTTCCGAAATTGGATTGAAAGGTATTGAAGAATTAGAATACGTTTTCAAAACAATAGATTCGTGTAAGTTAGCTTCAGCAAAATGTGAATTAGATATTACTCTTGCTCGTGGTTTAAACTACTATACAGGTGCTATTTTCGAAGTAAAAGTGAACGATGCTCGTTCTGAATTCACCAGCAGCATCACTGGTGGTGGTCGCTATGATGATTTAACAGGTATTTTTGGTTTGCCAAACATGAGCGGTGTTGGGATGTCTTTTGGTGCCGATCGTATTTATGATGTACTGTTAGAATTAAATCTTTTCCCAGAATCGGTTACGGCTAGCACTAAGTTGTTGTTTGTTACTTTTGGTGAAACCGAACAAGCCTATTGTTTGCCTTTACTAGCAAATGCTCGTAAAGCAGGCATCAACTCCGAAGTATATCTCGATGCAACTGCCAAAATGAAAAAACAAATGAGTTATGCCGATGATAAAAAGGTTCCTTTTGTGGTGATTATTGGTGGTGATGAAATGCAATCAGGTTTATTGACCTTAAAAAACATGACATCGGGTGAGCAAGAAAAATTAACGATTGATCAGATTATTGAGAGATTGAAATAGGTTTCTACCGCTAAGTCGCGAAGACGCAGAGGGCTTTTGCTATAATAGGAATGACTGTTAAACTAGACGCGAAATAGATTTGTCCTTCGGCCAAATTGTATTTATGACCAAAGAAGAATACAACAAAATTTCCAAACAGATTGTAGATGTTTGCATTTCGGTTCATCGGGAGATGGGACCTGGCTTATTGGAGTCGGTTTATGAGTTATGCATGATGAAAGAATTCGAATTGCGTGGAATTAAAGCTAAAAATCAAGTTGTTATTCCACTCAGATATAAAGGATACGAATTATCGAAAGATTTTAAAATTGATATTCTTGTTGAGAATGAAATTATTATTGAACTAAAATCTGCAGAAGCGATCCTACCAGTATTCGAAGCACAATTAATATCCTATTTACGCCTTACAGATAAACGTCTCGGCTTCCTTATTAACTTTAATGTTCCCTTGGTAAAGGATGGAATCAAGCGCTATGTAAATAATTATTGATTATCAGCGTCATAGCTTTTAAACCTTCCCATGTTTCTCGACAGGCTCGAAATGACAACCCACAGTACTTTATTTTCAATCAACAATAAATCTCATACTCTTTTTCTTGTGAAAAACAATTTGCGTCTTACCGCTTTTGCGGTTAATAGCTTTTGATAATACTCTTTGCGCCTCTGCGCCTTTGCGGTTCAATTTGCGCCTAGGTTCTCTGCGGTTAAAATCACTTCAACAAATCAGGTCTTCTCTGTTTTGTACGCTCCAAGCTCTGTTCATGGCGCCAATTATCTATTTTTTCGGCATGTCCCGATAATAAAATCTCTGGAACTTTCCATCCATTGTATTCTGCTGGTCGCGTATAAACGGGGGGAGCTAATAAATTATCTTGGAAAGAATCGGTTAAAGCTGATGTTTCATCTGAGATTGCTCCAGGAATAATCCGAATAACACTATCACAAATTACTGCTGCAGCTAATTCACCTCCCGAAAGCACATAATCCCCAATTGAAATTTCACGAGTAATAAAATGATCACGAACACGTTGGTCAACACCTTTGTAGTGACCACAAAGAATCATGATATTGTTAACCGTAGAAAGATGATTACTAATCTTTTGGTTCAATGTTTCCCCATCGGGTGATGTGTAAATAACTTCATCGTAGCTACGTTCAGCCTTCAATGCATTGATGCAATTAGCGATGGGTTCAATACTCATTACCATTCCTGCACCACCACCAAATGCATAGTCATCCACACTTTTTTGTTTGTGTGTAGAATAGTCGCGCAAGTTAATAAGGT
This sequence comes from Bacteroidia bacterium, assembly GCA_044337125.1. Classification (GTDB taxonomy): domain Bacteria; phylum Bacteroidota; class Bacteroidia; order 2-12-FULL-35-15; family 2-12-FULL-35-15; genus 2-12-FULL-35-15. The sequence continues at coordinate 899 of JBIIOB010000347.1, read as the reverse complement.
TAACTTCTACAAGTCCTTTATCAATTGCACGTTTTAAGATACTATGCTGAAAAGGACTTTCTAATAATTGTGGCAATACAGTAATGATATCGATACGCATGTTGCAAAGGTAATTGAAAATTTGAAACCGAATAAACTTGAAAAATTTTCGGATATTTACAGCAAATGAATTTACAGGAAAGAGATAAAAAAGTAGTTTGGCATCCGTTTACTCAAATCAAAACGGCTCCATTACCAATTCCTATTGTTAGAGGAGAAGGCGCTTATCTGTTTGATGATAAAGGAAATAGATACATAGATGGAATGGCTAGTTGGTGGGTTAATGTTCATGGACATGCACATCCGTATTTAGCTAAAAAGATATCGGAACAGTTGTTTACCCTTGAACATGCTATTTTCTCTGGATTTACGCATGAACCAGCCGTGCAATTGGCGGAGCGATTATTAAAACGTTTACCCGATAATCAATCCAAAATATTTTATTCCGATAATGGTTCTACTGCTGTTGAAGTAGCATTAAAAATGGCATTTCAATATTGGAGTAACAAGAATGTTGTTAAAACAAAAATCATTGCATTCGAAAACGCCTATCATGGTGATACTTTTGGAGGTATGAGTGTTGGGGCACGTAATGCGTTTAATTTGCCATTTTCAAAATTATTGTTTGATGTTATTCACATCCCAGTTCCAGTAAAAGGTTCGGAAAAAGAAACGATGGATGCATTAAAAAAAGCAGTAGCAGAGCAGGAAATTGCGGCATTCATTTTTGAGCCATTGGTACAAGGTGCTGGTGGAATGGTAATGTATTCCGAAACAGTTTTGGATGAGCTGATTAAACATTGTCGCGAAAACAATGTTATTACCATTGCCGATGAAGTAATGACTGGCTTTGGTAGAAC
>JBIIOB010000346.1:0-3274 GCA_044337125.1 Bacteroidia bacterium | reverse complement strand
CTCTTCCAGCTCTGTTAAATCATAACTAAACGTATCTTCGGCACCCATGCTTTTGTGTTCGCGGTGGGGCTGCACTTCGCGGTTATCTATTCCACGCACTATCTTGTAAAAAAATTTACCTGCTTTTCCAAAATAATGAATCAGATCTTGCTCCGTCATTGCTTTTAAATCGGCTCCGGTATGCAAGCCCATTTTTTTCATTCGGTCTGCTGTTACTTTCCCCACACCAAAAAATCGCTCTACGGGTAATTTTTCCATAAAGGCTTCTATCTTGGAAGGTCCAATAAATGTAAGCCCATCGGGCTTTTGCAAGTCGGAACAAATTTTTGCAACAAACTTACTGGAGCTTACGCCTGCCGAAGCGGTTAATCCTGTTTCTTCTTTTATGGCTTGTTTAATTTCCGATGCAATTTCCATGGCGGAGCCAATGCCCAATTTATCTTCGGTAACATCCAAAAACGCTTCATCCAATGAAAGTGGTTCTATTAAATCGGTATAGCGTTGAAATATTTCTCTGATTTTTCGGCTTGCTTCTTTGTAGGCTTCAAAGCGTGGGTAAACAAAAATTACATCGGGACAAAGTTCTTTTGCTTTTTTGCTGGGCATTGCGGAGCGTATTCCAAATTTACGTGCTTCGTAACTTGCAGTAGCCACTACTCCACCTCTACCTTCGGGCGGCCCGCCCACCACAATTGGTTTTCCTCTGTATTCCGGATTATCCCGTTGTTCCACCGATGCATAAAATGCATCCATATCAATATGGATAATCTTTCTGCTCATCTATACACGTATACCAATTACCAATACATCGTCCACCTGCTCGTAATTGCCTTTCCATTGAATAAAGGCATCGCATACCATTTGTTTTTGTTCCTGCATAGGTTTATCATTAATCTCAATTAATAATTCCTGCAAGCGGCTCGATTTGAATTTTTTATTGTTGGGTCCACCAAACTGATCGGCATAACCATCACTGAAAATATAAAAACAATCTCCTTTTTTTAATTGTATGGAATTGTTTTTTGGTGGTTCTACAACCGTCTCCTCTACACTACCCACCGTCAAGCGCGATGGTTTGATGATGTTTAATGTTTTATCCGAAACAATGTACAAGGGATTGTTGGCACCTGCATATTCCAGCATCATGGTTTCTTTATTGAAGGTACACAAAGCCATGTCCATTCCATCTTTGATATCGCTGTCTTTATCCTGATGTAAAATATTTTTGATGATGGTATTCATGGAATCCAACACATTGCTGGGTTGTGTAATTCCTAATTCGTTTACGGTTTGGTGCAAAGCATTATGACCCACTACACTCAACAATGCTCCGGGAACACCATGTCCGGTGCAATCCACAGCAGCTACCATAAATTTAGTTTCGTGATGAGATACCCAATAAAAATCGCCACTCACAATGTCTTTGGGCATGTATAAAATAAAATGTTGTGGTAAGGTAGCTTCTACTACGGAACGTGGAGGAAGAATGGCATTTTGCAAACGTTTAGCATAATTGATGCTATCGGTAATATTTTTATTTTTCTCTTCAATGATTTCGTTTTTTGCTTTTAGGATTTTGTTTGTTTTTTTATTCATCACCAACAAACGAATGGTGATTAAAGCAATCACTACAATCAAAACAGTAATCACCACATAAATATTTCGGTGTGCTTGTTTGTAGCATACAATGGAATCATCGCCACTACCGGAAAGAATTTCCAATGGGGAATGACTGTGATTAGCATGATTGATGGAATCAAAAAATGTTTCCGCGAAAAGCGAATTAGAGCTAATTACAAATAAAATCAGTAGTGTAGAGAGAATGTGTTTCATACAATTGTTTTGTTCTATTAAAGATAAAACAATTCTCAATAATCGTGAATTAATTGATTCAAATTGCTAAGATTATTAGTAAAATGGAAGAAACTACTTTGTAGTTTAGATGTTAGATTTTAGATATAAGATTTTAGACTTGTGAACTATTGAGGATTATGATTTTTACATCTGTTTGTGTGTTGTCACTCTGAGCGTGTCGAAGAGTGTGGGAAGCCATCGCACATGTTTCGACAGGCTCAACATGACTACGCACAGTTCGGATATAATAGTTAGAGTGTATCGAGAACGTGGGAAGGGTTAACCGCAAAGACGCGCAAAGGTTTTACGCAAAGAAACGCAAAGTGTTTTTAAATGAATCTGTGGGTTGTCACTCTGTCCCGATAGCTATCGGGATATCGAAGAGTGTGGGAAGCCAACGCACATGTTTCGACAGGCTCAACATGACAACGCACAGTGTAATGCCAACAACAAACAACAATAAACAAAACAATGGACGACTATTTCAAAGGCAGAGGCTCACAAATAAACACGGATAACAAGTTTTTAAAAAACAAATACGTTACCGAGCACGATGAAGTATTGGATGAACCTTTGTTGAGCAATGAAAAAACACAAATCTTTTACGAGCATCCTAAAAAGATTGTGAACGTGGTAAAAAGTCCGGACATACCTGGCATGTACTCCATGAATCCTTACCAAGGTTGCGAACATGGATGCATTTATTGCTACGCTCGCAACACCCACGAATATTGGGGTTACAGCGCTGGATTGGATTTTGAACGAAAAATAATTGCAAAGCCCAATGCACCTCAACTGCTCGAAAAACAATTCATGAATAAAAATTGGGAAGTATCACCGATCATGTTTTCGGGCAATACGGATTGTTACCAACCGGTGGAACGTGAATTAAAAATTACGAGGCAGATGCTGGAAGTACTTTTAAAATTCAAACATCCGGCAAGCATGATTACCAAAAACAATTTGATTTTGCGCGACATTGATTTGCTTCAAGAGATGGCCAAATTAAAATTGATTCATGTTATGATTTCAATTACCAGTTTGCGCGAAGAGCTTCGTCAGAAAATGGAACCACGAACCGTAACAGCAAAAAACAGATTGCGTGTGATTGAAACATTGAGCAAAGCAGGAATACCTGTTGGTGTGATGACAGCACCTATCATTCCCGGATTAAACAGCGATGAAATTCCAGAGCTGATTGAAGCAGCAGCCAATAGTGGTGCTCGCATAGCAGGAATGACCTTGGTGCGGTTAAATGGTTCTATTGGCGACATTTTTAAAGATTGGATTCATAAAAACTTTCCCGATAGAGCTGATAAAGTGTTGAATCATATTGCGTCTATGCATGGCGGACAATTAAGTGATTCACGCTACGGAACACGTATGCGTGGCGAAGGCAACATTGCAGCCTCCATCCATC
>JBIIOB010000345.1:0-3275 GCA_044337125.1 Bacteroidia bacterium | reverse complement strand
TTAATAATGGGTATGCAAAAGCACCTATTACTGTTGGAGCAGCAACTTTTGATGGGCTGGATTCTGCCGGTTATCCTTATAACTTTGCAATGGGATCTGGCGCAACAGGCTTAGCCGATTATTTAACATCCAAACCCATTCGATTAAATTACCCCGCTTCTGATTCAATTTATTTTAGTTTTTATTACCAACCTCAGGGCTTAGGGAATGCTCCCGAACAAGCTGATTCATTAGTATTAGAATTTAAAGGAGCAGGAACACTCACATCTTGGAAACATGTTTGGGCAAAGGAAGGAACCACACTTGCCATCAACGACAGCAGTTGGACCTTGGTGATGATTCCCATTACCGATACTTCTTTTTTAAAGGATGGTTTCCAATTCCGTTTTAGAAATTTTGCTACACTTAGCGGAAATTTAGATCATTGGAACATTGATTATGTTTATCTGAACAAAGTGAGAAATCAAAATGATACTATTTTTGAGGATATTTCTTTTGTTTACAACAACACTTCTTTACTTACTGAATATGCTGCAATGCCTTGGCGTCATTATACTTCAGCAGATATGAAAACGACCTATGCAACAAGCATTCGTAATAATCACAATGCTGTAAAGAATGGTAGTTTTAGCTACGCTATTTATGATGAAACAAACACACAAGTAAACACCACCTATTCCGGAGGAAATATCAATATTGATCCTTATGCTACAAATGGATATTTAGCATATGCACCTTTTACATCACCAGGATTGAATTATACTATACCTACTTTGACTGATTCTAGTCGCTTTACCATAGAATGTGCGGTAAATTCAACTCCCGATTTTAATAGAGAAAATGATACCATTCGTTATGTACAAGAGTTTTCAAATTATTATGCCTATGATGATGGTACTGCAGAGTCGGCTTTAGGTTTGAGTACGTTGTATGCTCAGTTAGCTGAAAAATTTACTTCTATAACACCAGATACATTACGTTGCATCGATATTTATTTTAATCCAATTATTACCAATATTGAGCAATACACCTTTCGATTAAAAGTTTGGTCCGCAGCTGGTAGTATTCCTGGTACTGCCATATTTACCAGCGATACCACTTTGTATCCGGAGTATGGACAATTATTACCCAATCAGTTTACACGTTATTATTTAAATGCTCCTGTTTATTTGAATGCAGGTACATTCTTTATTGGATTCATTCAAAATACCAATCAGTTTTTAAATGTTGGTTTGGATAAAAATAGTGATTCATCTAATAAAGTTTATTACAATATAAATGGAGGGTGGGCCCAATCTCCTTATCCTGGCTCCGTGATGATGCACCCTGTATTTGGCCCTGCATCAGATTTTACTGGAATAAACAACCTATTTGCTGATAAAAATCAATTTACAGTTTATCCAAATCCGGCAACAAATCAATTAATGATTAAATTAAAGCAAGGATCGTTTGAAACTGAAAAGTTAAGCTATTCCATTGTTGATATGGTTGGACGAGTAATTGAATCATCTAACTATTTAAATAACCAAACAATAGATATTTCGACACTTTCGAACGGTATCTATTTTTTACAACTTATATCTGCAACAAAAACTGCAACACAAAAATTTGTTGTTGCTAAATAATTGTTTTAACCATCTTACAAAATGATTGACGAAGAATTAGAATTGCCCGAAGAACAAGATGGTGATCAGGAATTATTTGAACATTACCGTGTAACTGCAGATAAAGGACAAGCTCCTTTGCGTATCGATAAATTTTTGATGAACCGCATCGAAAATGCCACACGCACCAAAATTCAACAAGCGGCTGAAAATGGGAACATTCATGTAAATGATAAGCCTGTAAAATCCAATTACAAAGTAAAACCACACGATGTAATTACTGTTGTATTTGCACATCCTCCTCGTGAGATTGAATTAATACCTCAAAATATTCCATTGGACATTGTTTTTGAAGATGATGATTTAATTATCATTAATAAACAACCTGGAATGGTAGTACATCCAGGATATGGTAATTACAAAGGCACATTGGTGAATGCTTTGGTATATCACTTTCAACAATTACCAATAAGTAAAACAGGAGCAAGCCTAGAGAAAAATAAAAAAACAACGGAGCAAGCGGTTTTGCGTCCAGGCTTAGTACATCGCTTGGATAAAAATACAAGTGGAATTATGGTGGTTGCTAAAAGTGAAATGGCAATGACCAAATTAGCACAAGATTTTTTTGATCGTAATTTGGACCGTATTTACATCGCCTTGGTTTGGGGCGACTTTAAAGAAGATTCAGGAACTGTAGTTGGAAATATTGGACGTCATTTAAAAGATAGAAAGTTAATGGATGTTTTCCCAGAAGGAAGTGAGTATGGAAAACATGCTGTGACACATTACCGAGTACTCGAACGATTTGGTTATGTTACTTTAATTGAATGTAAGTTAGAAACTGGTCGTACCCACCAAATTCGTGCACACATGCAACACATCGGTCATTCATTGTTCAATGATGATACCTATGGTGGAAATAGAATTTTAAAAGGTACAACCTTTGCAAAATACAAACAGTTTGTAGAAAACTGTTTTCAATTATTGCCTCGTCATGCCTTGCATGCAAAGTCATTAGGCTTTAATCATCCTACAACTGGAAAGTACATTCATTTCGATTCTGAATTGCCTGCAGATATGCAAGCTGCTATTTCGAAATGGAAAGGATACGCTACAAGCAATGGATTCGAAGAGGAATACATTCAAGAAGACGATTCAAAAATTAAGAAATAAATTATTCTTGTTCTTGCTTGAGCATTTTTGCATCCAGCACAAATGTTCCAAAGGGTAGAAGTGAAGCAATAAATGCAATCGCTACTTTTTTGAAGGACCATTTTTTATCACTTGCAACTTGGTATAGAAAAAACACGTAGGCAACAAATAAAACACCATGTGCCATTCCAATAATTTTGTTGGGTGTTGGCATGTCGAACATGTATTTTAAAGGCATTGCCAAGGCAACTAATAAAATAAACGATACACCTTCAAGTGCTGCTATTATGCGAAATTGTTTTAACGATGATTTCATGTTTTAAAGGTATAAAAAAAAGCTGTACAAATGTGTACAGCTTTTTTGTTCAAGTATTAAAAATTAGGGTAGTGTAATGTTGTATACATTTCCATTGATGGTAACCGTTGCATCGTTATCACAGTTTCCTGTTCCAAAATTGATATAGCGTGTTGCTTTTCCGTTTGGTGTTATTGCTAATTGACCAGCTACAATGTTTCGGC
>JBIIOB010000099.1:0-7083 GCA_044337125.1 Bacteroidia bacterium | reverse complement strand
CATGGGTGGACGATGATGCCACTATGTGGTTTGGAACGGTTTATGGCTTAATAAAATATGATCCACGCGAAAATATTCCAAACACCTCTGAATCAAAAATTAGCATCACCGGATTACGCTTATTTTACAACGACACACTGCTTGAAAACAAAACACATCTTGCTTATGATGATAACAACATTACTTTTTTCTATAATGGTATTTCCTTAACCAATCCTTCCAAAGTAAAATACTCGCATATCTTAGAAGGCTTCGAAAAAAAATGGTCCCCAGCTACAAATGAACGACTAACAACTTATTCCAACCTTCCTCCTGGTACTTATACCTTCAAAGTAATAAGTTCAAACAATGAGGGAGTTTGGAATGAAACACCGGCTACGTTCACTTTTACTATTGATAGGCCCTTCTGGAAAACAACATGGTTTATTATAGGAATAATTGTTCTTAGTGTGTTAGCACTTGTTTTTTCTATTCGTTTTAGAATTAACAAAATAAAAACACGTGAGAAACGTAAAACAGATTTAAACAAAAAAATAGCCCATTTGGAATCTCAAGCCCTGCGAGCACAAATGAACCCACATTTCATTTTTAATACATTGAGCTCTATCCAACATTATATTTCAAACAATGATACCGATGCAGCATTGAAATATTTGTCAAAATTCGCCAAGTTAATGCGTAGAATTATGGACAATAGTAAACAACAATTAATTTCTGTTGCTGAAGAAATAAATGCATTGGACTTATACCTTGAATTGGAAGTAATGCGCTTTGATAAAAAATTTGAATACAAAATCATTATTGACAAAGAAATTGATTCCAATTATGACCGAATACCTTCCATGCTCATTCAGCCCTATGTAGAGAATGCCATCATCCATGGTTTATTGCCAAAAGGTGAAGGTGGAAAAATTGTAATTGAATTAAAACGAAAAGACGAATCCATTTCCTGTACCATAGAGGATAATGGAATTGGAAGAGAACGTTCCAAAGAATACAAAAAGAATCGTGTACAACAGCACAAATCAATGGGAATGAGCATTACCCAAGAACGATTAGATATTCTGAATTCAAGCTTAAAAAGTAATTTAAATGCTGAAATAATTGATTTGTATGAAGACGGAAAACCTGCTGGCACAAAAGTGCGTTTAAATATACCACTTGATAGTAGTGAAGATTAAAAAGAGTATATTAGTGTATTAAAATTATTAAACCAATGGCGATAAAAGCAATAATAGTAGATGATGAATTAGGGGCACGTGAATCATTATCCAAAATGATTGAAAAAAATTGCAAGCAAATTGAAATTGTTGCAAAAGCAGATTCTATGAAAACAGCTTTTGATACAATCACAGCTCTTAATCCTGATTTAGTATTCTTGGACATTGAAATGCCAAATGGCAATGCATTTGATTTATTGGAAAAATTCAAACAAATCAACTTTAATATCATCTTTACTACTGCTTACGATCATTATGCTATTAAAGCCATTAAATTTAGTGCTGTTGATTACTTATTAAAACCAATCGACCCAGAGGAACTAGTAACTGCAGTAGAGCGCTTAGAAAACAAACTAGGCCAAAAAACTGAGCTGGATAAACAATTTAAAACGTTGTTATCGAATGTTCGACCAGAAAATAAATTAAAAAAAGTGGGTATACCTGATGGTGATGGATTAGTATTTATAAACCTTTCAGACATTATTCGCTGCGATTCCGATGGTAATTATACCTACTTTATACTTACTAGTGGAAAAAAAATCATTGCATCTAGAACATTGGGTGAATATGAAAGCCTTTTCTCCGATGAAAGCTTCTTTAGAGTGCACCGCTCCCATTTAATCAATCTAGAACATGTAAAAAAATACATCAAAGGTGAGGGCGGATATGTTATAATGAGCGACAATTCACAGGTTGAGGTATCAAGAAGGAATAAAAACGACTTTTTAGAGAAACTATCCCATTTATAGCCACACCGTTTATTTCCCTTTTCAACCGTTAAATAATTGAACCTGCCACTTACTCATTCTGGGTATCTTTCCTTCCAATAGTGCCGTAATATTGTGTAGAAATAAACATTAACACTATTTCTACAGTTCTTTCAAAAGATAACAAAATTACAAAGGCACGTAAACTTTACCACTAATAATTGCCTCCGCAACTATTACATCAACTGTTTACTTATTAAATGCTACAATAAATGCCTTAAAATTCAATAGCAACGGATTGAATTTTCAACAACAAAATTGTTGCGTAAAAAACCGTTTCAAAATAAATTAAGAACAAGAGCGGGTGAAGGGATTTGCAACGTAAAATTAATTGGCACATGGGGATGTTGTTTAAATTAATACCGCAAATCCCTCACCTTAACTTAAAAATTAAAATTCTAAAATTCACTTCATATGGCAACAAGTATACACTCGTTTAACAATTTAAATTTAGAAGCCATGAACAGAAAATCAGTAATCAGAAAAGGTCACACTTACCACCAAGATGGTATCGGAACCGTAACAGTTTTATTAGCTGTAACTACAGTATTAATCATATTCTATAGCATCTACAGCGCATTTTAAGAGTTTTGTTTGTTTTGTTTGTTTAGTTTAGATCCGAAAGCGACACGTACCCATAAACGTGTCGCTTTCACTTTTTAGACAATTGCTCTTCAATAATAGTTCGGAAGGATACTCTTTCAATCTTGCTTTCCGCCCAGGAAATAAAATCAAAATACTCAAAAGCGGCCTTTTCAAACGAATCGGATTTCAATTTTATCAAGGCTTCTTTCAACGATTTGTAATATGCAATTTGCTCTTCCCTCTTGGTTGTTTTTAATACTTTCCCAATAAATTCTAAAAACACATTTTCAAATTTATAAACGCGATTACGCGTATTTAAATATTTATAAGTGCTTTTAAAGGCATGAGGAATAAAATCATCGTGTTTCAACTCAATGTGAATAATCAAACTTATAATTTGAGCAAAACAATAAATATCCTCACTCTCCTCTACATCAGGACTATTGATAATTTTGTTTATCCATTTTAAAGCAAGTGAATATTTTTCCGCACCAAAATAAACAGCTGCAACACTAAAATAAAAATAAGCCAGTTTTACTTTACTTATTTTATCCTCATATTTTTTCAAACCCTCTTCTATAATAGGAACCAAAGCTACTGCTTTATCAAACTCACCCATTTGCAAATAAATGGTTAATTCGATACTGTTAGCGCTGGAGAACATTCGCACCGCCAAGTCTTCATTCTTACTGGTATCAACAGCTTTGATAGATGAACGCATCTTCTTTAAATTCGAAAATACCTCATCATTTTTTTTCAACTGATGACCGATGTAAATTGCATTGGTAAGCACCGAAAAATAAATATTCGGTTCTTCTTTAAAAATATCTGGATGTGATTCTATCAACTCCACATTTTTAATAAGATTTACATAACTCTTTTCGTAATCACCAATACCAAAATAATATGCACTGTAAATATGGAAATACAAATACTTTGTTTCAATTGAAAGTGCTTTTTCTTCACTGTTCAAAAGCGTATTGTCAATGATTTTTTTAAAGCGCTCCAACGTCTCGCTGTTCCTTACTTTCCCTTGTTTGTTCAGGATAATAAAAAAGCGACTTTTAATATTCCAATAATCATTAAAGTTTTTAATTTTTTCACTAATCAGGTTGTCTTCTTCTAGCACATTTAAAATGGCTTCATCACTTTTCCCTTCATAGTTATTTTGTTCCATCAATCGTTTTTCCCAAAGATTAATTTCCAATAAGGATGAATGACGTTCAAATTTATGTGCAATTTTTTTTGCGCTTGTCAATAGCTTTGCACATTGGTCGTACAATGTTTTTTTATAAAGAATTTCGGCACAATGCAAATCTCTTTTTAAGGTAGCATCAATGGAGCTATTGGCATGAAAGGCGGTTAAACTATCCAATACTAAGTCGTACAACCGAGCTTTTGTAATCGAAAATTTATTGATAAAGGCTTCCTTTTTAAATTGTTTTAATAAAGCTTCTTCATTGTACTCTTCTTGCTTGTCGATTGCTTCAAACAAAATCAAATTATTATTCTTTTCGCCCAGCGTATGGCGCGATGAATAAAGGTTAAAATACCTTTTTTCGGATTTACTCAAGGATTTGATTAAACGATGTAAACTTTCAGATGCTTTGTTAGACATGTATATTTTTGAGATAAATAATTCTGTTTCTAATTTGTACTAATCGATATTCTACTTTAAATCGTATTCTTCGAACAATGTTCAAATAGCATTTAATAAAGCACAAACAAGGATTAATCCTTCTACTAATTTACGAAAACGAATTGGCATTTCAGGTGAAAGGTAAATGATTTTAGCACTAAAAATGATTTTTAGACATGTATATTTTTGAATAAACTAGTAAAACACGCAGACGTGTATAGAAAAAGCAGGTGAAAACGCCCTATTTACAGCTATTTTAAGTAAAAAAGAGTACGATTTTCGGGTTTTGACATGTATATAATTGGACAAAGTGCTCAAAAAAGACCTTATAGGACAAAGTACATTTGCTTCATAACAAATAACTTCAGCTCCAGCCCGCTGAACTGGCACATGGGGATGTTGTTCAACAGTAGGTTGGGCTGAAGTTTAAAAATCATTATATCATGAGAATAATTTTACTAATTGCAATTCTTGGAATGTCCAAACTTACAGTTGCGCAGCGACAAACCAGTTCTAGTATATTTAAAAACAAAACCTTATCTTCTAATAGTGATACCCTTCTTTATATTAATCTTCCAAGCCTATCTGTGAACTCCTTTGATAGTGCCTCGTTCCAATTTCGAATTGAAGATGGAGATGGTTTGCCTAGTTTACAGCCGAGTCTTATGTATCAATATTATCCATCGGATTTTATGACTTATTATTCCGTTGATTCATCAAAAAACACATTAGGGGGGCCAACAAAAAATAATTTTTATCACCCATGGGAACTGCAACCGAATCATTTAAATGATACTGCTTTCTACTTTTTAGCAGCTACTGTATCTGACACTTTGGGAACTGCAAACGATTGGCTTTGGTTTGGTCCAATTAGTATCCCTATTGACGGGGGCACGCTTTCTTGGTATGATAAAACTTTTGAAAATAGAAATGGCTATAATGTGGTTGCATTAAATACTAACCTAGAACCAACGGATTGGAGTTATTTTATAGGCGCATTAACGATTTTTTCAGAAACTGATTCCCCTATGCCATCCTCAACCTATAGTTCAGACACAACATGGGAATATAAAAGCGCATCATTATCAAACTATGGTGGACAAAGTATTTACATAGGATTTAATCATAATTCAACAAACATGAATCTTTTGTTCCTTGATGAAATTTCTATAATTAAAAACAACACATATTGTAATGCAAATTTTACGATGCTCCAAGATTCAATTAATACGTATAGTTATATTATCTACAATAACTCGTCAGTGGGCAACAACTACAGCTATTTTTGGGACTTTGGCGATGGAAATACTTCCAACTTAGAATTTCCAACACATACTTACGCTGGAGTTGGTCCATATCAACTATGCTTAACAGTAACTGATACTTCTGGATGCAATGACACCTTTTGTGACTCTTTATATGCAGGAAGAAATGAAACAGGAATAAGTATAACAGTTGTTCCTAATATCATTACTAGTGTAAATAATGAAATAACTTATTCAGATATTTCTATCTACCCAAACCCTGCAACCAATTCAATTATTGTAAATACGAAACAGCTCGAAAACAATTTCACTATTCATATCTACGATATCACAGGAAGATTGATAAAATCCGAAAAAGAAAATGCAGCAAAAGAAACGCTAATTGATATTAGCTCTATCGAAAATGGAATTTACTTCCTTACTGTAACGGATGGAAAACAAACATCTACTAAAAAGTTTATAAAACAATAAAATACTACTTCAGTCTGAATCCTGAACTGGCACATGGGGATGTTGTTCAACAGGATTTGGGCTGAAGTTTAATTTTTAGCTGATTTCAATAAAGCATTTGTTATCCCAATTTCATCCATCAAAAAGCAGCAATTCGTCTAAATCGAACAACGGAATGAACAATTTGAGCGTTTGATTGTATAGAATAAAAATGCTATAATGGAGATTATTACAGAAGTTAGCAATGCTAACTTAACAATTAGTTATAAGTGCCAAACCGACCGAGTATTATACTCAATTGCCGATTTTGGCGGACACCTGCTTAAGCGTGGAAGCTGCCACGATGTAAAAGATAATACAATCGATATTTCGGATTTACCAAAAGGAAATTACACCATGTGTATTATTGATGGCGCTGAATTAATCAAGGAGCGCTTTCAAAAAGATTAATAATTTTTTCGGAAACACCTGTCGGTAAAACTTGCCAATTCTTTTTGTGTTTCTTTTGCTGCTTCATAAAAACACATGTGTCCTGCTTCTTCCAACATCAATACAAATGGATGTTTACACAAGGCCATTTGTGAGTACATGGTTTCATAATTAATCACACTGTCCTTTTTACCAACCACAAACAATACAGGATATTCAGCAAATTTTAAAATTAAATCCCTGCTCTTACGCTCTTTCATGCCTTCCAAACTATTAATAATGGATTGTTTGGTGGTTAAAACAGCAATTCGTTTTACTTTTTCTACTTCCAATTTTAGTTTGGGAAGATTATCAGGAGCAAACAAACCGGTTACCACCTCGGCAACATAATGTTTGTGTTCTTTTTTTACTAATCGAATAACTTTATCCCGTTCCTTCTTTTTATCCTCACTATCGGCATAGGAGGTAGAATTGAACAGGCACAAGCCACAAACATTCTCGGGATACAACTCTGCAAATGCCAATGCAGTATAACCACCCATGCTGTGTCCAACTACTACATAACGTCTAACACCAATATGATCCAACACGGCTTTTACACTTTGTGCAAGTAATTCCATGCTGTGATAATAACCAATGGAAGGTGTAGCTCCATGACCAGGAAGGTCGATGGTAATAACTCTAAAACGTTTGGAAAGTTTTTTAGCTGTTTCGGCCCATATTTCGTG
>JBIIOB010000302.1:0-3635 GCA_044337125.1 Bacteroidia bacterium | reverse complement strand
CTAAAAAACCATGAAGCAACACCAATACGCGGCCTTTGCCGGTATCGGTGTATGCTATTTTAGTTTTTTTAAATTCAGCGTGTTGCACAAGGGTTATTTTATAACCCAAATTTATAACTATTGTTTTACAAATCGTTGTGTTGCCGAATTTTTTCCATCATTCAGTTTCAAGATATACAATCCATTAGTTAAATCAGCAATGGTGATTTGTTGATTTTCATCCACCAAGGCAATTTGTTTTACTTGCTGACCAATTGAATTGTAAATTTCTACCATTGCATTTTTTGTTTCCGGCTTATAAGCAATCGTTAAATCGCTAGAAGCTGGATTTGGGTAAATCTTAATTGGGTTAGCTGCTTTCGAAATAATAGAATTTACACCGGTTGTATGTACAACATTTATTGTAATACCACCACCAGATCTTCCAGCATTAAGAGAATCACAATACGTACTTGAGCAACCTAAATTATCACTAACAGTTAAGCAGAGTTGGTATGGACCAGTCCCGGGATAAGTATGAGTTGGATTTTCAATAGAAGAAGTTGCACCATCACCAAAATCCCACAAATAAGTGTATTGTATTCCTGAAGAGGAACTATTAAATATAAAATAATTCAAGCTATTAACAGAATCTGGTGAAATAGAAAATTGCGCATAACAAGTATTATCTGTTTGTTCTATACAGGATGGGTATTGATTAGAATCAAACCAATGTTTTACTTTTTGTACATCAGATTTGTTTCTTTGATACAAATGCTGTATAGAATAATTAGCTACTGAAGTAGTATCTCTTGTATAAACAAATGCGAAATCAAAATCAAATTTTGAATTGGCTGGGAATGAAAAGTTATTTGTTCCCATTAGGAATCTTCTATCTCCGGGTGCATTCCCGATGGATGTCTCTGACCAACCTGAAACTGCTGGTATACCATCAAACATAAAATTTGAAGGGACTAATGAAGATGAATGACCATCACCTCCATAAGTTAATTGAGTGGAATCAATCCATCTGGCATTCAGATAGTTATAATATTCTTGATCGCCAAATGGGTTACCGGTAACCGTATTATCATTATTATAATACATAAAACTATTCATCAAACATCTTTCACCCGCCTCATCTATAGTTCCATCATTATCATTATCAATATTATCTACTGGATTTGCCAAAGGTCCATTTAGAACAACGGTACTTTGCATAGGTGGATTCGTTCCATAGGTAAGTTGCCCTATTCCTCCATTATCATCTATATTATCCCCATTATAAACAAATCCATAATTATCATCAGGATTACAACCTACAAAATCATCATACGCACCTCCTAAATCTCCCGATACAAATAATCCTAAAGCTGATTGCTGATAATTATTTATGCTTCTATTAAATACTTTAAAATTATAGAATGTAGTATGATTAATGGCATTTGCAGAGTCATTGACAGTCGCATCAGGACAAGCAAATGCATAAGCTGAGGCATGAACTTCAATCCCCAAAGGTTGTCCACCTGTTTCGGTATGTGTCATGTTATCGTTAAATATCCAAAAACACATCTGATCACCTTTAATTTTAGGATAGTCGCCTCCAATTAATGGATCATAGACACCATTTGCATTTACATCTACAAAAGGAGCTAAATTGCGGGAAAAAGAACCTGTACCATGTGCAGGCCAAGATATAATTTCAGGATCTACAGTATAAACTCCATTTTGAACAGAACCATTAGCAAACATTGTCTGAAATTCTTCAATTTTTAATCTGTCAATTTTCCAAATTTTATTAAAGGCATTTGAAGTAACCGAATCAGTATTCCCAGTAATAGTATCTAATGGACCAGGCCAATAGTCATAACCATTTTGACGATAAGTCATTGCAGATTGTCTTAATTGACCCCCGCCATCAATTCCACCCATCCAAAAACCTGTAGAAAATACAGTATGAATTCCTGAATTTTTCGGAACTTCATACCCCCCTTGGTCAACTCCATCCCAATGCATATCACCTAAATTTGACAAAGATGCACGTACATTGTTAATGTCAAGAGTCTGAAATCCTTGAGGTTCGTTGAGTTGAGACTGACCTTGAAAATTAGAATAATCGAAACTAAAAAGTGTATTTGAGTTGGCTGACCAAACAAGAGCGTTTGAATTTTCAAAAGCTTTAAAACTACCAGAAGGAACAGAATACTGATGTACGTCATTCCCAATAAATTCATACATCCCACTTGTTAATAATCCTCCTTGTGGGCCTTTGGTCAGATTAACAGAAGTTACAAAATTTGACATATTCAATCCGGAAGTATTATATAAACCAAAATAATATCTATCGTTTAATGAATAAAAATCCTGGAAAGCAAATTCAAAAATATCTATGGCTGTACTTACCCATTTTTGATTATTAATAAAATAAATTGAGCTGATCTTTTCAGAGGGCAAACTTGAATTGGTAGCATTATAACCTAACCAAGAAGTTCCAGACAGGATGGACAAGCCAAAATTTGTTCCAACCCAAAGATCACCATTTGAATCCATATTTATTGCAGCAATATAATTATCTAGAATTCCAGAATTAGAAGTGTTATAAACAGTCCAAATAGTGCCATCAAATTTTACTAAACCGTGATTGGTGCCTGCCCAAACATCAGTTCCATTGACATAGACCGTATTTACACTATCATTCGGGAGGGCTGAATTCATAACATTATAAGTTGTCCAGCTGGTTCCATCAAACTTTGCAAGACCACTACTTGTAGCTACCCAAGCATTATTGGATAAATCAAAGGCTACAGCCCTAACATCATTGGAAGGAATAGTAGAATTGGTAGTTGTAAATTCAGTAAAATTAACTCCATCAAATTTTATCAATCCTCTTGATGAGCATATCCATTTATTTGAAGACGCATCAATATTGATGTAATTTTTAACAGATGGCAAAAAAGGAATAGAATAACTTGTAACCCCATTTTGTCCAAAAACAAAACTGCTTAGCAGTGTTAATACAAAGATTAACGATTTAGTAGTTTTTTTCATAATAAATTCATTTTTAGTTAGGGGGATGTTCTTGTTCTGAATAACTCTTTGTGAGTACTATTTTCAAAGTTATTTGCGTGAATATTATTTTACAAATAATTGTATCCAATGGCTGAATTGATGTAACAACCGGTTATTTTCTCTTTACTTTCAAAGTTTTATAGTGGTTCCATGACCTTTGGTTTTATCTATAAGTCGTTATGTAAACAACTATTTTAATCATTTAATTTCAGAATGGTAGAGGTATTAATAATTGTGTAAATTGTTTCATACTGCTATTAAAAGATAAGGGGATGATTTATTGTTTTACAAATCGTTGAGTTGCTGAATTTTTTCCATCATTCAGTTTCAAGATGTACAATCCATTAGTTAAATCAGCAATGGTGATTTGTTGATTTTCATCCACCAACGCAATTTGTTTTACTTGTTGACCAATTGAATTAAAAATTTCTACCACTGCATTTTTTGTTTCTGGTTTGTAAGCAATTGTTAAATCGCTACTTGCTGGGTTTGGATATACCATAAATGAAATAGCCATTTCTGAATTGTTTGTAATGCTATTTGTAACATCTAAACAAGAAGGAAAATTATTTCCAGTATACCATTGT
>JBIIOB010000344.1:0-3293 GCA_044337125.1 Bacteroidia bacterium | reverse complement strand
AAAGGAGGGTATCGCTTGGCTAAAATACTCAGTACTATTTTTGGGTAGATAAAATTGGTTTTGTAGCTTTGAGCAAAGCCAAAACTATTTTTTTGAAAAGAACAATATTCCTTTCTTTACTGACTATTTCAATTTTATGTTGTGGTCTTCAAGTCAATTCGCCCATCCAGGATTTGCTCAATAAGCCTTTTGATTTGCAAAAATTCAAAAAGAAAAAAGGACAATCCAACAGTGGCGGAGCACCTAAAAAAACGTATTACTATAAGCCTAACGAAAACGGCTTTATGATGCGATTTATGCTGTTTCCTCCATACGGAGGCTATATTGGAAAAGATACTAGTTATCTCATTAAATATCCAGAGGCAATTACAATTATTACGTTTAAACCCAATGGCAAACATCAAGATATGTTTATTGATCCTAATGAAACATTGATTGAGATAATCTTGCGGTTAAATGACAAAGACCTTCCTGAGTTAGCATTCGTAGGAATGGATACAACAAGCATCAAAGAAAAACTAGGTGCAGATTTTTTTAGAAAAGATAATTGTTTTATCTATGCAAATAAGAAAGCTGCACTCACACTAAAAATTAGTGGCAAAAACGTTCAATGGATTAAATACACCCGATTGAATTTTGAAATGAATGCAAGCAATATTCCAACTGAATTATTAATAGAATAAAACGTATGGCACAAAAACTTACCTTAATTTTTGTACACGGTTACAGTGTAACCAATTTGGATTCCTATGGCGAACTGCCATTGTGCTTGCGCGAAGAAGGAAAAGCCAATGGATTAGATATAAATGTAGAAGAGATTTTTTTAGGTCGCTACATTAGTTTCCATGACGAAGTAAGATTGAATGATATTTCACGTGCTTTCGAAACAGCATTAAAAGAACAATTGCCACAACTGATTGCGAATAAAGAACGTTTTACTTGTATTACCCACTCTACGGGTGGTCCCGTAATGCGTAATTGGTGGAACATGTATTACAACGATGGGAAGTCTGCATGTCCGATGAGCCATTTAATTATGCTTGCTCCAGCAAACTATGGATCTGCATTGGCACAATTAGGAAAAGGAAAATTAAGTCGCTTAGCATCTTGGTTCAATGGTGTGGAACCTGGACAAGGTGTATTGGATTGGTTAGAATTGGGAAGCAATCCTGCATGGGAATTAAACAAAAAATGGATCATGAGCGATGGCTCACAAATTTCTGAAAAAGGAATTTTTCCATTTGTAATTACAGGTCAAAGTATTGATCGAAAATTGTATGATAATTTAAATTCCTATACAGGCGAATTAGGTTCAGATGGTGTTGTGCGTGCAGCCACTTGCAACATGAATGCACGTTACGTGCGTTTAAAACAACATTTATCAAAGCCTGCCGAATTGGTAATTGAGGAATACAAAGAAGCACCAGTTGCACCATATCGAATTGTAAAAGGCAAAGCACATTCGAATGATGATATGGGTGTAATGCGAAGTGTTAGAAAAGAACTGAGTGATACAAAAAGCGCAGAAACCGTAAAAGCCATTTTTGATTGTATTAAAGTAAAGAATACAAGCGACTACGCTGCCCTAATTGGCAAGTTTGCAGCTGAAACAGCACAAGTTCAAAAAGATGAATTATTGGAAGTAGAAAAAAACATTTTCAAAAATCGTTATTTCATACACGACCGTTTTTCACAAATTATTTTTAAGATAAAAGATTCTGAAGGTTTTCCGATTACTGATTTCGATTTAGTTTTAACTGCTGGAGCAAAGAGCGACCCCAATCATTTACCAGAAGGTTTTTTTGCCGACCGTCAGCAAAACCGAATCAATCGAGAAACTGTTACTTACTTTTTTAACTACGATATCATGAATGGATGTGCGGCCGTAAAAAATGTAAAAGGCGAAGAGATACGAGCAGCGCAACCAGGTACTACCATGTTGGGATTAGAAATTCGTCCGCGTCCAAATGCAGGTTTTGTGAGGTATATACCTTGCAAAATAAATGCGAGTAAAGAATTATTAAATAAGGCCTTGGTGCCCAACAGCACAACCTTATTAGAAATTACCTTACAACGTATTGTTAGCGCTGAAGTATACCGTAACGAGAAATTAGTAAACAATACAATGCCAACAAAAAAACAAGGCGACTTTAGCAAAACCAAACCTGGCGATGGAATTTTAGGAGAATAAAAAAAATTACACCAAAAAATTAAAAACCTTACATCGTAAGGTTTTTTTTATGCTCCGAAACCAAATAAAATGAAAATTTAGATTTTAGAAATTTATTAATGCTTCTTAATATTGCTCTAAGAAAGTTTGGTGCACCTATGAAATTTGTAGAATATCAAGAAAAAATAGACTCTTTAATAAAACTAGCTAAACACTCTAATACCGGTACTCCAAAAGAGCTAGCAAAAAGACTAAATATTTCAGAAAGAACAGTATATAGATTGATCCAAAATTTAAATGATCAAAATATTGAAATAAATTTTTACAGAAAAGTAAAAAGTTACATCTTAAAAAATTGAAATTTATTTTCACTGCCAAAATTTGTCAGTGAACACAAATATGTTTGCACCGATTTTAAAAATTGACTGCAGCAATTTGAAAAAAATCATAAAAATCAATTATTAATTAAAAACTTTTCTGTTAAGTAACAGAGTAACTAAAATGAAAAAAATAATTTTAACACTGGCTGGTGCCATAATTATCACTGGAATGACTTTAATTTCTTGTAAAAAAAGTTCAGTAGATTCTATTGAAAATAAAATTGACACAAATAAAAGCACATTTAATGGCGAAAATAAAAACATCCATGAAATGCGTATTGAACTTACTTCTTTTAAAATTGATGTTCAAAAACAATTATTTAATACATTAACAGCTAATCAGAAATCATTAATTTGGCAAGATAAAATAAAGCAAGTTATATCTGAAAATGAATTTTCAGATTATCAAGTTGAATTGTTAAAAGAATTAGAAGAAAGTATCTCACAGGAAATCTATGTTGTAGGCAGTAAAGCGGAAAACAACTTTAAAGAAGTTTTTCATAAAGAATGGATAAAAAAGGCTAAGGGCCAATTTAATTTCGATGATTTAGTAAATATAGTTGCCAACTTAGATGATTACAAACATAATAAAGGCCCGATTGCTGGAGGTGGTGATCGAAGAGATGATTGTGAATGCAGCATACAGTCAGATTGGTGCATGATGTCTATGACATGTAAAAAAGATATCTGTAATGATAGTGCACATGGTTGTGGAACAATCTGGACGTTTTCTTGCAAGGGTA